>NZ_JABAEE010000048.1:0-9631 GCF_023701885.1 Pseudomonas sp. CG7
CCGCAGCGTCAGTTGGGTATACGAGTCTGGCTCGCGATGGCGTCAGGTCAGCCGACATAGATGTTGGCTGATACACCGCCATCGCGAGCAAGCTCGCTCCCACAGGTTTTTTTACCAGTTGAATAGTTCGCGGGCATTGGTCGTGCTGGCCTCGGCCAATCGCTCCGGGCTGATCCCCATGATTTCAGCCAATGCCTCGCAAATCGCCGGCAAATGCGCCGGGCTGTTGCGTTGGCCAGGAAACATCGCCGGGGCCATGTCCGGCGAGTCGGTTTCCAGCATCACCGCCTCCAGCGGCAGTTTCGCCAGCACCCGGTGCATGCGCAGGGCCTGGGGCCAGGTCGCGGCGCCGCCGAGGCCGAGCTTGAAGCCGAGCTTGAGGTATTCGCGGGCCTCTTCAAAACTGCCGGCGAAGGCGTGGATGATCCCGGCGCGTTTGGGCCCCATGCGCTTGAGGGTCGCGATCACGTCGGCATGGCTGCGGCGTACGTGGATCAGCGCCGGCAGTTCGAACTCCCCGGCCAGTTGCAACTGTGCTTCAAACAGCGCCTGCTGGCGTTCGCGGTCCAGGGCGGGGATGTAGTAATCCAGGCCGATTTCCCCCACGGCACACAATTGACGGTGCCCGGCCAGGCGACCCAGCCATTCGCGCAAAAGCGCCAGGTCGTCGGGTTGGTGCTGATCGAGGTACACCGGGTGCAGGCCCAAGGCGGCATGCAGGTCCGGGTCGTTTTGCACCAGGTCCCAGACCCGTTGCCAATTGTCCCGGTACACGCCCAGTACCACCATTTGCCGCACGCCCAAGGCACGGCTTTCGGCCAGCAGGGCCGGGCGATCCGCGTCAAAGTCCGGAAAGTCCAGGTGGGTGTGGGTGTCGATCAACTCCATGCATCAATCCTGAAGAAACGTCAGCCCTGGTGGATCCGCTGCTTGAACGTCCGCGCGATGGCCTGCACGCCTGGCTGGTAATCATCGTTTTCGATGGCCGCCAAGGCCAGTTCCAGGGCCTTGTCGGCGATCAATTGATGTTGCTGGGACATGGCATTGACCGGCAGCGGCAGGAAATCCAGCAACTGCGTGTCACCGAATGTGCCCAGGCGCAGCGGACGCGCCTTGAGCGGGAAATCGTGCAGGGCGTCGAACACCCCTTGCAGCAGCACGTAGGACGTCGTGATCAACGCATCCGGCAGATGCCCCAGGCGCGTGAGCATTTCATCCATCAACTGGCGGCCGCACTCACGGCTGAACGACTCGCCATGTTCGATCAACACCTGGCCCTCGAATCCGGCCAAGGCCTCGCGAAAGCCGGCGGCCCGTTCCTGGCTGATGCTCAGCTCGGGACGGGCGCTGCGCAAGGCGATTTGCCGAGGGTGGGTCTCCAGCAGGCTGCGGGTCAGGTGCAGGCTGGCCTGGCGGTCGTCGCTGATCACCGAGCAGAAGCGCGCCGGTTCCATCACCCGGTCGATGGCGATGAGTGGGATCCCCTTGGCCTGCAATTGCTGGTAGCTATCGTCGCCGGCCGGCAGGCAACTGGCGACGATCAGTGCATCGCAGCGCCGGGCGCGGAACAGTTGCAACAGTTGCCGTTCACTCTCAGGCGCGTCGTCGGAACTGGCGATCAGCAACTGATAGCCCCGCGCCCGTGCGCCTTGTTCCAGCAACTTGGCGATGCGGGCGTAACTGGGGTTCTCCAGGTCTGGCAGGATGAAGCCCAGGGTCCGGGTGTGCCGGCTGCGCAGCCCGGCGGCCTGGGGGTTGGGCGTGAAGCCGTGTTCCTCGACCACCGCCCGCACCCGTTCGACGGTGGCGCTGCTGATGCGTTGCTGTTCGGCCTTGCCGTTGATCACATAACTGGCGGTGGTCACGGACACACCGGCCAGTTGGGCAATATCACTGAGTTTCAACCCGGTTTTCCTTGTTTTTTCGAGTTAGCCCCGACGATAAGGGCCATCCTACCCGATTCAAGCTGACGGTCACCGTCCAAGCGCTTACGACAAGTTGCACTTCAAGGATGAGAGATTATCGAGTAACGTGCCAATCTTTCTAGATTAAACGTTTCAGCAAGCGTATTTTCAAGGCTGGCAGAATTTTTGGTCGCTCTGCCGCGATACCGCCAAAAGCTGTCCTGCAACGCTAAGCTGATTCATTCAAAACAATACCTGGCGCCAACCGGACGCCAAAAAGGAGAAAGCATGCTCGAGCTCACTCTAGAGCAGATATCCATGGCGCAGACGGCTGTGGATAAAGACGCTGCACTGCAATTGCTCGCCGACAAACTGGTGGCCGATGGCCTGGTAGCCGAGGGTTACCTCGCCGGCTTGCAGGCTCGCGAAGCCCAGGGTTCGACCTTTCTTGGCCAAGGTATTGCCATCCCCCACGGCACCCCGCAGACCCGCGACCTGGTCTATTCCACCGGCGTGCGCCTGCTGCAATTCCCCGAAGGCGTGGACTGGGGCGATGGCCAGATTGTCTACCTGGCCATCGGCATCGCCGCCAAGTCCGACGAACACCTGCGCCTGCTACAACTGCTGACCCGCGCCCTCGGCGAGACGGACCTGGGCCAGGCCCTGCGCCGTGCCGGTTCCGCCGAAGCCTTGCTGAAGCTGCTGCAAGGTGCGCCCCAGGAATTGGCCCTGGATGCCCAGATGATCGGCCTCGGTGTGTCGGCTGACGATTTTGAAGAACTGGTATGGCGCGGCGCTCGGTTGTTGCGCCAGGCCGACTGCGTGAGCAACGGCTTTGCCGGCGTGTTGCAGCAAGTCGATGCGCTGCCCCTGGGCGATGGCTTGTGGTGGCTGCACAGCGAACAGACCGTCAAGCGCCCGGGCCTGGCGTTCGTTACCCCGGACAAACCCATCCGTTACCTGGGCCAACCGTTGAGCGGTCTGTTCTGCCTCGCCAGCCTCGGCGAGGCCCACCAGGCCTTGCTGGAAAGGCTTTGCGCCCTGCTGATCGAAGGCCGCGGCCACGAATTGGGCCGCGCCACCAGCAGCCGCAAAGTGCTGGAAGTGCTCGGCGGTGAATTACCCGCCGACTGGCCCAGCGCGCGCATCGGCCTGGCCAATGCCCATGGTCTGCATGCGCGTCCGGCGAAGATCCTCGCCCAATTGGCGAAAAGCTTCGAAGGCGAGATCCGCGTGCGCATCGTCGACGGCCAGGACAGCGCCGTGTCGGCCAAGAGCCTGAGCAAGTTGCTGAGCCTGGGCGCCCGTCGCGGCCAGGTCCTGGAATTCATCGCCGAGCCGAGCATTGCCGCCGATGCCTTGCCGGCGCTGCTGGCGGCCAGCGAAGAAGGCCTGGGCGAAGAAGTCGAACCGCTGCCGCCGCCGAGTGCGCCGCGGGAAACCGCAATGGCCGAAGTCGCGACCGTCATGTTGGCACCCGAAGCCGGCAGCCTGATCCAGGCCGTCGCCGCCGCCCCGGGCATCGCTATCGGCCCGGCCCACATCCAAGTGTTGCAGGCCATCGATTATCCGATGCGCGGTGAGTCGGCAGCCATCGAGCGCGAGCGCCTGCAAAACGCCTTGAACCAAGTGCGCCGCGATATCCAGGGTTTGATCGAACGCGCCAAGGCCAAGGCCATCCGCGAGATTTTCATCACCCACCAGGAAATGCTCGACGACCCGGAACTGACCGACGAAGTCGACACCCGCTTGAAGCTGGGCGAGAGTGCCCAAGCGGCGTGGATGGGCGTGATCGAAGCCGCCGCCAAAGAGCAGGAAGCCTTGCAGGACGCCTTGCTGGCCGAACGTGCCGCCGACCTGCGGGATGTTGGCCGTCGGGTACTGGCGCAGCTGTGCGGCATCGAAACCCCGGCTGAACCCGAACAACCCTACATTCTGGTGATGGACGAAGTCGGCCCGTCCGATGTCGCCCGTCTGGACCCGGCTCGCGTGGCGGGGATCCTCACCGCCCGTGGTGGCGCCACCGCCCACAGCGCCATTGTCGCCCGCGCCCTGGGCATTCCGGCGCTGGTGGGCGCCGGTGCGGCGGTGCTGCTGCTGGCGCCGGGCACATCTTTACTGCTGGATGGCCAACGCGGTCGCCTGCACGTGGACCCAGACGCCGCCACTTTGCAGCGCGCCAAGGAAGAACGCGACACCCGCGAACAGCGCCTCAAGATCGCCGCCGAGCAGCGTCACGAACCGGCGGTGACCCGTGACGGTCATGCCGTGGAAGTGTTCGCCAACATAGGCGAAAGCGCCGGCGTCGCCAGCGCGGTGGAGCAGGGCGCCGAAGGCATTGGCCTGTTGCGCACCGAACTGATCTTCATGGCTCACACCCAGGCGCCGGACGAAGCGACCCAGGAAGCCGAATACCGCAAGGTGCTCGATGGCCTGGCCGGACGGCCGCTGGTGGTGCGTACGCTGGATGTGGGCGGCGACAAGCCGCTGCCGTACTGGCCGATCGCGAAAGAAGAAAACCCGTTCCTCGGCGTGCGGGGCATCCGCCTGACATTGCAGCGTCCGCAGGTCATGGAAGCGCAACTGCGGGCCTTGATGCGCTCGGCGGACAGCCGTCCGCTGCGGATCATGTTCCCGATGGTGGGCAGCGTCGATGAGTGGCGCCAGGCCCGGGACATGACCGAGCGCCTGCGCCGGGAAATCCCCGTGGCAGACCTGCAACTGGGGATCATGATCGAAGTGCCGTCCGCCGCGTTGCTGGCGCCGGTGCTCGCCAAGGAAGTCGACTTCTTCAGCGTCGGCACCAACGACCTGACGCAATACACCCTGGCGATCGACCGCGGTCACCCGACCCTGTCGGCCCAGGCCGATGGTTTGCACCCGGCCGTGCTGCAACTGATCGACATCACCGTGCGCGCCGCCCATGCCCATGGCAAATGGGTCGGTGTGTGTGGCGAGCTGGCGGCCGATCCGCTGGCGGTGCCGGTGCTGGTGGGCCTGGGTGTGGACGAACTGAGTGTCTCGGCCCGCAGCATTGCCGAGGTCAAGGCGCGGGTCCGCGAATTGAGCCTGGCGCAAGTACAAACCCTGGCCCAAGAGGCTCTGGCCGTGGGCAGCGCCGATGACGTGCGCGCATTAGTGGAGGCGCTGTAATGGCGAAGATTCTTACCCTGACCCTCAACCCGGCGCTCGACCTCACGGTGGAGTTGGCGCGCCTGGAGCCGGGCCAGGTCAACCGCAGCGACGGCATGCATGCCCACGCCGCCGGCAAGGGCGTGAACGTGGCCCAGGTGTTGGCCGATCTTGGCCATACGCTGACGGTCAGTGGTTTTTTGGGCGAAGACAATGCCCAAGTGTTCGAGACGCTGTTTGCCCAGCGTGGTTTTGTCGACGCCTTTATCCGTGTCCCCGGCGAGACTCGCAGCAACATCAAGCTGGCCGAGCAGGACGGACGTATCACCGATCTCAATGGCCCGGGGCCGATGGTCGACGAAGCCGCGCAGCAAGCGTTGCTGGCGCGCCTTGAGCAAATCGCTCCCGGCCACGATGTGGTTGTGGTGGCCGGCAGCCTGCCCCGGGGCGTCAGCCCACAGTGGTTGCAGGCGCTGATCCTGCGCCTGAAAAAACTCGGCCTGAACGTGGCCCTCGACACCAGCGGCGAAGCCTTGCGCGTCGCCCTGGCGGCGGGGCCGTGGCTGATCAAGCCGAACACCGAGGAACTGGCCGATGCGCTGGGTTGCGAGGTGGTCAGCGAAGCGGCCCAGGCGCAAGCGGCGCAGCGCCTGCATGCCCAGGGTGTCGAACATGTGGTGATTTCCCACGGTGCCGATGGCGTGAACTGGTTCAGTGTCGGTTCGGCGCTGCATGCGTCGCCACCCAAGGTGACGGTTGCCAGCACCGTGGGCGCCGGCGATTCGCTGCTGGCGGGCATGCTGCACGGCCTGCTCAGTGCCGACACCCCGGAGCAGACGCTGCGCACCGCCACGGCCATCGCTGCCATGGCCGTCACGCAGATCGGTTTTGGCATCCATGACACCGCATTGCTGGCGTCGCTTGAACAGGGTGTGCGCGTGCGCCCCCTGACAGAACAATAAGAGGGTTCGCAAGATGAAATTAGCCATTGTGACGGCCTGCCCGAACGGCATGGTTACCAGTGTGTTGTGCGCCCGCCTGCTGGACGCCGCGGCGCAGCGCCAGGGTTGGAGCACCAGTGTCGAAGTCCATGATGCGGCCCATCCGGAGCGCCAGTTGTCGGCGGCGACCCTCGAAGCGGCCGAGTGGGTGTTGCTGGTCGCCAGCGGCCCGGTGGACCTGTCGCGGTTCGTTGGCAAGCGGGTGTTTCGCAGCACGCCGGCGCTGGCCCTCCAGGACGTTGATGCGGTGCTGCGTCGTGGCGCCGAAGAAGCTGAGGTCCTGGGCGAGGCCGACGTGTTCGCGCAAGAACCGGCGACTCCGACCGAGCGCGCTCCACGCCTGGTGGCGATCACGGCTTGCCCGACTGGCGTGGCCCACACTTTCATGGCCGCCGAAGCCTTGCAGCAGGCGGCGGCGCGCTTGGGTTACGACCTGAAGATCGAAACCCAGGGTTCGGTGGGCGCGCGCAATCCGTTGAGTCCCGAGGCGATCGCCGAGGCCGATGTGGTACTGCTGGCGACCGATATCGAAGTCGCCACCGAACGTTTTGCCGGCAAGAAAATTTATCGTTGTGGCACCGGCATCGCCTTGAAACAGGCCGAAGCTACGTTGAAAAAAGCCTTGGCCGAAGGTCGCCAGGAAAGCGCGGCGAGTGGCGCCGCTTCGGGGCCGGCGAAAGCGGAAAAAAGCGGTGCCTACAAGCACCTGCTGACGGGCGTATCGTTCATGCTGCCGATGGTGGTGGCCGGTGGTTTGATGATCGCTTTGTCGTTCGTGTTCGGCATCGAGGCCTTCAAGGAACCGGGAACCCTGGCGGCGGCGCTGATGCAAATCGGCGGCGAAACCGCGTTCAAATTGATGGTGCCGCTGTTGGCCGGCTACATCGCCTATTCCATCGCCGACCGTCCGGGCCTGGCCCCGGGCATGATCGGCGGGATGCTGGCGAGCACCCTCGGCGCCGGTTTCATTGGCGGGATCATCGCCGGGTTCCTGGCCGGCTACGCGGCCAAGGCGATCAATCGCTACGCGCGCTTGCCCCAGAGCCTGGAAGCGCTCAAGCCGATCCTGATCATTCCGCTGCTGGCGAGCCTGTTCACCGGCCTGGTGATGATCTACATCGTCGGCAAACCGGTGGCGGGCATGCTCGAAGCCCTGACCCACTTCCTCGACAGCATGGGCACCACCAATGCGATCCTGTTGGGCGTGTTGCTGGGGGCGATGATGTGCGTCGACCTCGGCGGGCCGATCAACAAGGCCGCCTATGCATTTTCCGTGGGGCTGCTGGCGTCCCAGAGTTATGCACCGATGGCCGCGGCCATGGCTGCAGGCATGGTGCCGCCCATCGGCCTGGGCATCGCCACCTTCATCGCCCGGCGCAAATTCGCCCAGACCGAACGCGAGGCCGGCAAAGCGGCGCTGGTGCTGGGGCTGTGCTTTATCTCCGAAGGTGCGATCCCGTTCGCGGCCAAGGATCCGCTGCGGGTGATCCCGGCCAGCATCGCCGGCGGCGCGCTGACCGGTGCGCTGTCGATGTACTTCGGCTGCAAGCTCATGGCCCCCCACGGTGGCCTGTTCGTGATGCTGATCCCCAACGCCATCAACCAGGCGCTGTTGTACCTGCTGGCGATCGTGGCGGGGAGCCTGCTGACGGCGGTGGCGTATGCGTTGCTCAAGCGACCTGAGGTGGTAGAGATGGCGTTGGAGCCGGCCAAGGCCTGAGCCCATTCCGGCTTCCCCTGTGGGAGCGAGCTTGCTCGCGATGGCGGTGTATCAGTCGACAAATAGGTTGCCTGACACCCTGCCAGCGCGTGCAAGCTCGCTCCCACAGTTGATTTTGGGGGGGCATAAAATTCCTGTCACACCCACTTCACACTTCCATGCTTAAGTTTTCCCATTTCAAGGGAGAACACCATGAGCGAATTCGACCTGGGCCGTCGTCGAGTGATGCAAGCCGTGGGGGCGGGGTTGTTGTTGCCGGGGCTGGCGCCGGCGGTGATGGCGTCGGGCAAGGATCGGCCGGTGCTCACCGACGGTGTGCAGTCTGGCGATTTGCAGGGCGACCGGGCGATGATCTGGAGCCGCAGCGACCGGCCGGCGCGGATGGTGGGGGAGTGGGACACCCGCAGCAAATTCGGCAACCCCCGCCGCTTCGTCTCACCCATGGTCGAGGCCCGTAGCGACTTCACCGCCCGGGTCGAACTCACCGGGCTGCCCCGCGCCCAGGCGATTTTCTACCGGGTGCATTTCGAAGACGCCCAGAGCGGTGTCGCCAGCGAACCCTGGCTCGGCCACCTGCGCAGCGTGCCGCAGTTCAAGCGCAACATCCGGTTTGTCTGGAGCGGTGACACGGTCGGCCAAGGCTTCGGCATCAACCCGGACATCGGCGGCATGCGCATCTACGAAGCCATGCGCCTGCGCCTGCCGGATTTCTTTATCCACAGTGGCGACACCATCTACGCCGACGGCCCGGTGCCCGCGCAGGTGACGACGGAGGGTGGTCGCATCTGGCGCAACCTCACCACCGAAGCCAAGAGCAAGGTCGCCGAAACCCTGGATGAATATCGTGGCAACTATCGCTACAACCTGATGGACGAAAACGTCCGCCGTTTCAATGCCGAGGTGCCGCAGATCTGGCAGTGGGACGACCATGAGGTGGTCAACAACTGGTCGCCGGGCAAGCAACTGGACGAGCGCTACCAGACCAAGGATATCCACAGCCTCGTGGGCCGTGCGCGCCAGGCCTGGCTGGAATACGCACCGATGCGCCGGCAAAAGGCCGACGGCGGCGGACGCATCTACCGCAAGCTCGGTTACGGGCCGCTGCTGGATGTGTTCGTGCTGGACATGCGCAGCTACCGCGAAGCCAACGACGCCAACCTCGGCGCGGCCAAACCGTTCCTGGGGCGTGAGCAGCTGAATTGGCTCAAGCGCGAGTTGAAGCAGTCCCGGGCCCAGTGGAAAGTCATCGCCGCCGACATGCCCATCGGCCTCGGTGTGCCGGATGGCGAGGTCAGCCCCGGCGTGCCACGCTGGGAAGCGGTCGCCAATGGTGACCCGGGCGCGGCCCAGGGGCGCGAAGTGGAAGTCGCCGAACTGCTCGGTTACCTGCGCAAGCATCAGGTGCGCAACTACGTCTGGCTCACCGCCGACGTTCACTATTGCGCCGCCCATCACTACCACCCTGAACAGGCCACGTTCCAGGATTTCGAACCGTTCTGGGAGTTCGTCGCCGGGCCATTGAACGCCGGCAGCTTCGGGCCCAACGCCCTGGACAAGACCTTCGGCCCGGAGGTGGTGTTCCAGAAAGCCCCTGCGACCCAGAACACCTCGCCATTCGCCGGGTATCAGTTCTTTGGCGAGGTGAACATCGACGGGCAGAGCGGGGAAATGGGCGTGGTGTTGCGGGATCTGGAGGGCGTGGCGGTGTTCGAGAAGAAGTTGCAGCCGGTTTGACTGTTTGGCTTTAGGTATCTCCTGTGGGAGCGAGCCTGCTCGCGATAGCGGTGTATCAGGCCCAATGGATGTTGGGAGAACGCGATAAGGCTCGCGGGGCAGACCGACGCGGGGAGTTGCGAGGCGGGGGGGAGCTGAAT
>NZ_JABAEE010000048.1:9641-54318 GCF_023701885.1 Pseudomonas sp. CG7
CCGCTCCGCCACTCCGCCCCCCGCGGCGCCCCCTCCGGCCGCCCTATACCGGTGGCCCCGCCCACAAAGGCCGGTCTGACACACCGCTATCGCGAGCAGGCTCGCTCCCACAGGGGGTAGTGCCCTGGCAGGGGGCCCCTCAGTAAACATCCCGCCGATACCGCCCCTGCTCGATCAGTCGTTCCACTGCCTCGCGCCCCAGCACGCTGTTGAGCACGTGGTCCACCCCGGAGGCCATGCCCTGCAAGCTGCCGCAGACATAGATCACCGCACCATCGGCCAGCCATTGCTTGAGCAGCGCGGCCGATTCCAGCAGGCGGTCCTGGACGTAGATTTTCTGCTTCTGATCCCGGGAGAACGCCAGATCCAGGCGTTCCAGGTCGCCGGAGGTCACCCATTCCTGCAGCTCATCACGGCAGTGGAAATCGTGCTCGCGATTGCGTTCGCCAAACAGCACCCAGTTGCGCTGCATGCCTTCGGTGACACGCGCCTTGAGCAGGCTGCGCAGGCCCGCCAGGCCGGTGCCGTTGCCCAGCAGGATCATCGGTACACCCTGGGCCGGTAGGTGGAAGCTGCTGTTGCGGCGCAGTCGCAGGCTGATGGCGCTGCCCAGCGCTGCGTGCTCGGTCACCCAGCCGGAGCCGACGCCCAGGCTGCCGTCGGGGTGGCGTTCCTGGCGCACGATCAGCTCCAGCATGCCGTCGGCCGGGATCGAGGCGAGGGAGTATTCGCGTATCGCCAGCGGTGCCCGCGCATCCACCAGGGCCTGGGCATGCAGGCCGACCAGATGAGCGCGGTTTTCCGGCAACTGGCGCGTCGCCAGGGCCTGGTCGAGGCTCTGGGGCAGGCCATCGACCTGTACGCGCGCGTGGCCGGCGAGGCCGAGGCCAGTGAGGAAGTGTTCGATGGCCGACAGGTCATTGCGCGGCAGGATTTCCACCAGGTCACCGGCCAGCCAACTGCTCGGCCCGGGGGCGGTGAGGCCCAGCAGGTACACGCCCGAGCCGCTGCTGTCGGGGTTGAGCAGGGTGCGTTGGCTCAGCGTCCAGTTTTCAAAACGAGGGGCCTGCCAGGTCTGCGCGGGCGCGTGGCCGGTCAGTTCGGCCAGTTGTTGTTGCCAGTGACGCAGGGCATAAGGGTCGCCGCTGTCGACTTCCACCGGCGCGAACAGGGTCTTGCCGCCGTGTTCCGCCAGCCAGGCGTGCAGTCGCCGGGCGAAGCCGCAAAAGTGTTCATATTGGCGGTCGCCCAGGCCCAGCACCGAATACTGCAGGCGCTCCAGGCTCAAGGCCTGGCCCAAGACCTTGCGTTCGAAACCGCGGGCACTGTCCGGGCCTTCGCCGTCGCCAAAGGTGCTGACGACAAACAGCGCGTGGGTGGCGTTGTTCAGGTCTTGCTCACGAACACCGGCCAGTGGCTGGACGTTCACGGGCAAGCCGGCGGCCTGGAGTTGGCCTGCGGTCTGCCAGGCCAGTCGCTCGGCGAAACCGCTTTGGCTGGCGAAACCGATCAGCCAGGCCGGTGCATCGGTCGGGTTGGCGCTCAGGGCCTGGCGGGCGTTCCTGGCCTGGCGCTGCTTGCGGCGACGGTCCAGGTACAGCAACCAGCCGGTGATGAAGAACAACGGCATGGTCAGCGCGGCCACGGTGACCAGGATCCGCCCGACCAAGCCGAAATAGCTACCGATATGCAGGGCATAGACGCTGGTGAGCAACTGTGCCTTGAGGCTCTTGTCGCTGTAGCGGCTGTGCCGACTGACGACGCCAGTGGCCGGGTCGAGGATGAGCTGGTTCAGTGCCCTGTCGTGGGGCGAATTTTCCAGCAGATAGAACACGGTCGCCGGTTGCCCGGCCATCGGCGGCATGCGCACGTTGTAGGCGGACAGGCCCGGGCCGGCGGCGCTGTAGATGCTGCTCCACATCGCCCGATAATCAGCCACGGGAAGTGGACCGCTCGGCGCCGGGCCGCGATTGCGCACCCGTTCCTCTTCCGGCGAATCGGAGAGCAGGCGGGTCACGCCTTTGTTGTACCACTCGTAGGACCAGGTCAGTCCGGTGAGTGCCGCCAGTAGATAGAACACCAGGCACCAGGTGCCCGCCACCGAGTGCAGGTCCCAATTGAAGCCGCGGCCTTTTTTTCGCCAATCGAGGGTCAGCCAGGCGCGCCAGTTTTTCCACTGGCGCGGCCAGCGCAGGTACAACCCGGACAGGCAGAAGAACACCAGGATCAGCGTGCAGGCACCGGTGATCTGCCGACCCACGTCGTCCAGGGTCAGGACGCGGTGCAGCCTGAGCACCAGGCCGAAGAAATCCTGGCCGGTCACCTCACCCATGAACTGCGCGGTGTAGGGGTTGAAATAGCGCATGGCGCCGCGTTTTTCCCCAGGGGGCGCGGCGAAGATCACCCGTGCGGCGTTGCCGCTGTCGGTTTCGACCCAGAGCATGGCGACGGTCTTACCGGCGGCGGCTTCGATCTGTTCCACCAGTTCGGCGGGCGGCAGGACGCCGGCCGGCTGTTTCGCCACCGTCAGCACCTGCGGGTTCAAGGCCCGCAGGATTTCATCCTGGAACGACACCACCGCCCCGGTAACGCCCATCAACGCCAGGACCAGCCCGGCACTGATGCCGAAAAACCAGTGCAACTGGAACAGGGTTTTCTTCAACACGTCGCCTGCCTTGTTCATTTACTGTTCATCACGGCGTGCATTATGCCGTGTGTTATCGAGAAGCATTCATAAACACACCTAAAAGCCTCGATCATTTGCATGAACGGGCAGGCGACGAAATCCTGTGAGAGCGAGCTTGCTCGCGAAGAGGCCGGCACATCCAACATCTTCCTCGATTGAGACGCCGCCATCGCGAGCAAGCTCGCTCCCACCATTGGATCGGAGTACGAGCGGAAAAAAACGGCGCCTTCCATTTCTGAAAAGCGCCGTTTTTTATTACGCAACAGGGCAAGGACTACGAGCTCAAACGCCCAAACGCATCACACGTAAAACGATTTCAGCGGCGGGAAGCCATTGAATTCCACCGCGCTATAGCTGGTGGTATAGGCCCCGGTCGACAGCCAATACAAGCGCTCACCAATGGCCAGGTTCAACGGCAACCCGTACTTGTAGTTCTCATACATGATGTCGGCGCTGTCGCAAGTCGGGCCAGCGATGACCACTTCTTCCATCTCGCCTTTCTTCTCGGTCCAGATCGGGAACTTGATGGCTTCGTCCATGGTTTCGATCAGGCCGGAGAACTTGCCCACAACTGTGTACACCCAACGCTCGACAGCGGTACGGGACTTACGCGCCACCAGCACCACTTCGCTGACCAGGAACCCGGCGTTGGCGATCAACGAACGGCCCGGCTCCAGGATGATTTCCGGCAGGTCGTCACCGAAGTCTTCCTTCAGGAAGCGGATGATTTCCTCGGCGTAGGTTTCCAGGCTGTTGGTGCGGGTGATGTAGTTGGCCGGAAAGCCGCCACCCATGTTGATCAGCTTCAGGACGATGCCGTCTTCTTCCTTCAAACGCTCGAAGATCACCTTGACCTTGGCGATGGCCGCGTCCCAGACGCTGATGTCGCGCTGTTGCGAGCCGACGTGGAACGAAATGCCGTACGGCACCAGGCCCAGGTCGCGGGCCAGGATCAGCAGGTCCATGGCCATGTCGGTCTGGCAGCCGAACTTGCGCGACAACGGCCAGTCAGCGGTGGTCGAGCCTTCGGTGAGAATTCGCACATAGACCTTCGAGCCCGGCGCGGCCTTGGCGATGTTGCGCAGGTCGGCTTCGGAGTCGGTGGCGTAAAGGCGCACCCCCTTCTCGTAGAAGTAGCGAATGTCCTTGGATTTCTTGATGGTGTTGCCGTAGCTGATCTGCTCCGGGCCGACGCCACGGCTCATGACCTTGTCCAGCTCATAGATCGAGGCGATGTCGAAGTTCGAGCCTTTCCCCTTGAGCAGGTCGATGATTTCCACCGCCGGGTTGGCCTTGACGGCGTAGTAGACCTTGGCGAACTCGAAACCGGCGCGCAGGTCGTCATAGGCCTGGGAGATCATCGCGGTGTCGATCACCACGAACGGGGTTTCCTGCTTGTCGGCGAACGCTTTCATTTTCTGGAAAGTTTCGCGCGCGAAATAATCTTCGACCTGGATCGACATACTTGGGACTCCTACTGGCAAACATCAGGATCAATGGGTGTGAGGGCAAGCAGCCCTCGTGAACGTCCTCCGTATCCCCACTTTGGTTCGCCTACTTCCCAAGGCATGTCGCCGAAAGCAAAAAGGCCATGGGACGCTTGATTCCCTTGGCCTTGCTGTCTCGTCGTCAGTACTTGAGCCGGATGGATCGTTTCCAGCATGGACGTTCGGCGCGAACTTTAGGGCGTGAGGGGCCTGAGATCAACTAAAAATGTCGCGTTTTTGCACGTCTCCGTCGTGCGGCCCGCGACAGCTCATGATGTAACCGACCAGCGTGACAGATTGACGTTCCCTCGGATCGGTTTCACGCATGCTCTTGTGGCGAGGGAGCTTGCTCCCGCTGGGTGGCGAAGCCGCCCTGAAAAGCGCGATCAGGCGGACATTGCGACTACGTCGTTAGGCGCTTTTGAAATACCCGGATGTTTTTAGACTATCGAGCCGTCCGCATTTTTCAAAAAAAACGCGCCGCTCCTGCGTTCAACCAAGCGCATGAATGAGCGGCATAGACCATGGTGCCTCGACGCTTCCCTCAGTTCGTTTGTTGATAAATGATCGGTTGGTTATGAGGAAAACGTTTAGATAAGTTCTATGAACTGTAAGTTCTGACAGTAGGCGCGTCGAAGTGACTACCGAACAATGAAGGCCGGATTTTTCCAGCGCTCAATGGAGCAGGTATTTGGATTTTGTCCAAGTGCGCAGTTTTATTGAGCGGGTTTTTAATGCTGGCCGAGTTGAGCGCGAAGCGCGCTAGGAGAGATCATGTGCAAGCGTCGGGTCATACAGTTATTAAATACGTCTTTGTTTTTGGGGGTTGTATCAGCTTCCAGCCTGTTACAGGCAGATCCAGGCACTGATACCGCCAAATTGATGGAATACTGGTATCGATTGACCGCACGGGATTGTGGAAGCGGCAGGCTGGCGTCTGATTGCTCTGGGCTAATACTTCGAGGTATCGCCAGTAAACAAAGTTATTTGCCGTGGGATGCCAGTCCGTTTTCACATAGTCTTGAGGCTGGGGGGACGGGTATTGCGGCGGGTGGCACATCGGTTTCATATTTAAGAAAAGATGCAGAGTTCAACGGGCTAGGCATGCTTAGGTTCAACGGTTTTGCCTTTACGCCAAACGATTTTGTGGATGAAAAGACCCAGTTCAAAATCAAAGTGCTGTGTGCCTTTCCTATCGATTCCTGGACGAATGACCGAACCAATAGCGGTTGTGGTGACTACCAGGAGAAGGCGAATACACTGGGCGTCGTCGAGGACCATTGCCAGAAACTGAGTATCAGCAATGCCAAGGCGTGGATGGAGCACTATAACCGGCAAACCCGGGATCCTGAGGCGACCAAGGCACACAGATTTCAATGCGGTTTCGATACCACGAAAGACTACTTTGGTACCTATAACAAGGCCGATGCATTCAACACCTTTATCGAAGCACGGAAAATTCTTGCCACCGATCCTGATGAAATGGGCGATGCGATACATACCCAGACGGAGCTGCGAATTGAAACCTGGCCGGATAATAAATACTGGAAAAGGGATTGGAGCAGCCGCGAACGGGTGAAGTTTGATGCGTCCGTCGCCAGTGATGGTGACTCGGCGAAGGCCACGTATCTGGAACTTCCCATTGCCGCATTTATTTATGAAAGTGGTGTGGATTATATTGACAGAACTACGAAAACGTATACCGCGCGTGATCTCGCACGAGATGATCAACGCCGTTGGGTGGAGCAAGGTAATACTTGGAGGCCCATCGTCAAAATACAATTTCCGAACTCGATCGCTGAAGACGCGAAATTTCTTTACGTTTCCGTCGATCAGCAGGTTCAACCCCCCGTGGACAGTCGTTCCTGCGACAACTACATAGAAAAGATCGAGTGGGATAACAATTATATAGAGCCCGTCCTCGGGAAAATTTCATCACTCAAGATCACGCCTACGGCGTGTGGTAGAAAAGCCGGCGTAGGGAAAACCAACGTCGTCCTGGCCGAATTGGCGATCAAGGCTGCTGCCCTTGACCCGAATCGCAAGGACTGGAGTTTCGACAACATGGGCAGCAGCATGCGCCGGCAGCTGGCATGTCATCTTGATTCCCCCGACATTGCCGAGAATAAATCGATGTGGAGCCTTGAGCCCGCGCGTCCCTACGTTGCCCATGACGTGATTATGAAGTTGCCAGGTGATAACCGGTGCAATCCTCATTAAAAGGCTGGGATAGCCTGTTGGCCTGTCCGGAATCACGGAGAGAACATGACAAATTTTATTCGTAAAGAATCAAAGAGGATGTTGATACTGCTGGCGGGTTTTTGTCTTTCTCCGCTTTCTTTTGGCGAAGCGCTGGTGGATAAGACCGCGCAATCAGGGGAAGCGACGGCGGCTGCCTTGACCCGCAGCTATTACGACACTGCGGTTAACTGCGGTTCTGCCACGGCTCCGGCATTTTTATGTTCAGGTGTCGTAGCGCGCACGACCTACGCAGGAAACTTCGATCCTTGGGACCATAGCGAATTTTCCAGGACGACCGGTGCGGGTTCGTTTTCCTACCTGAGGGCCGACGCCAAGTTTGGTGCTGCGCCTTGGGGCAACAACGACGCCCGGCATGGCTATATTTTTTATCCCACCCTTCACGCACCACAGGGAAAGATAAGGCCCTCGATCCTCTGTTATTTCCCCTACGATGGCGCCACGGTCTATCGCAGTAAACCGGGCGCTCGAGGCTGCCGTGACAGTATCACTCAGTTTGTCTACCCCTTGAGCAAGCCCTGCAATGAACAGAATATTTTCACTGCCAAGGCCTGGCTGGTTCATTTTCGAAGGGTGGGTTACGGAAATCCTGCCAGTTGCGCCTGGATGGTCAATGATGCGTTGAATGAGCAAGCGGTGGCTAACTTCAATGCGGGACTGCAAGTCAGAAAGCTTGTTGAACTCGATGCCGGAGGCGCCGAGTACAACTTCAAGGATCACAACGAACTTCGAATCGAAGCCTGGGCGCAAAGAAACCCGGCACCGCTGCCTATCCAGGCATTCTTCTGGATCTCTGGCTCAAACGATCTGGAAGCTTCCAGGACCGCCCAAAAGAACTTTCATGAGCGCACCAACGGCCTCTTTGTCCCTATCGTTCGGGTCACATTGCCCGCCACCCCACAAGGTCATTTCAGTTTCCAATATGTGAAGACGGACCAAGCTGTCTCTGCGGTTATCCCTACACCTGTTTTGGTCGCGCCCACCGTCCCCAAGGCTTACAGCGCCGAATCTGGCGACCGTCTAATCACCCGCGATATCTATCGAGATGAATATCTCAGCGTGCAATTACCCATCGATGGCATTGCGGCCGCCGATAGCTTGAGCATTCATTGGGGAGGCCGCGTGCCGTACCGTAGCCCGCCGCTCGTGTATGGCGACCTCCCGGCAAACAAACAGGTGCAGATTCCCCGCACCGAGGTGATCGATAGCATCGGGCTCATCGTCCCGGTGAGCTACACCATCACGAAAAGCGGCACCGGTGAAACCCTGGAGTCCGGGACGCGTTTTCTGACGATTGATCCCCAGGCGTTGTTTCTTTCGGCGCCCAGTTACTCGTCGCGGACCGTTACGGTCAACGCTCCAGCTCCGTCCGGCTCGACCTTGCGCGTACGAGCCGTGGGAGAGAGCATTCTTGATACGCCCCACCAGTTGGTGACGGCCGGTAGACCCAACCTTTTTGTTCTTGACCCGATCTGGGTATCGAAAAACAAGGGCAGAACCGTAGAGATCAACTATTCGGTGTTCACCAAGCTCAGTCCGCAATGGTTGTTTTCCCAGGTGCTCAGGGTCCAGTTATAAGCGTCAGGTGGACGCTATTTCGGCCGGCGAAACAATACTGGTCTTGCCCCCACGAGACTTACCGGAGCTCAGGTACTCGGCAATCGATTCCTGGGTCACTTCGCCAAGGAACACCCGCTCGGCATCCAGCACCGGCAGCCACGAGCGATTGAACTCGTACATGCGCGACAGCAGGATCCGCAGGTGTTCGTCGTAGGCGGCGGTGGCGTTGAACTCGCGCAGGTATTGTCCGCACGTGCCGGTCTGGCGGTGCAGGTCGCGACGGCGGACGTAACCCAGGGCCTTGTTCTCGGCACAGGTGACCACCACGTAGCGCCGGTCGTGTTCGTCCATCAACTCCAGCGCCTCGGCCACCGGCGTCTCGGGGCTGACCGACGGGGCGTTGTCCGCCGCGTCTTCGGCCTTCACCAGCAACAGCCGCTTGAGCGTACTGTCCTGGCCCACGAAGTTGCTGACGCACTCGTCGGCCGGATGCGCCAGCAGCGTATCCGGGTGATCGCATTGCACCAGCTTGCCGGCGCGGAAGATCGCGATCTTATCCCCCAGCTTGATGGCCTCGTCGATGTCGTGGCTGACCATGATTACGGTCTTGTTAAGCGCCCGTTGCATCTCGAAGAACTCGTTCTGGATCATCTCGCGGTTGATCGGGTCGACTGCGCCGAACGGTTCGTCCATCAGCAACAGCGGCGCATCGGCCGCCAACGCACGGATCACGCCGATCCGCTGCTGCTGACCGCCGGACAATTCACGGGGGTAGCGGTGCAGGTATTGCTTGGGTTCGAGTTTGATCATGCTCATCAATTCGCGGGCACGGTCGTGGCATTTCTGCTTGTCCCAACCCAGCAGGCGCGGGACCACGGTGATGTTTTCCTCGATGGTCATGTTCGGGAACAGACCGATCTGCTGGATCACGTAGCCGATGTTGCGGCGTAGGGTCACTTCGTCGAGGCCGGTGGTGTCTTCGCCGTTGATCAAGACCTTGCCCGAGGTCGGCGGGATCAACCGGTTGATCATCTTCAACGTGGTGCTCTTGCCACAGCCCGACGGCCCGAGGAACACGCAAATCTCGCCTTCGTTGACGATCAGGTTCACCGAGTCCACGGCCTTGACGTCTTTGCCGTTGCTCTTGAAGGTTTTGCTGAGGTTCTGAAGTTCGATCATTTCAATAATCCTTTTGGGGTCAGCGAGCGTTGCAGCCATTGCAGAAGCAGGTCGGCGAAGATGGCCAGGAGGCTGACCAACACGGCGCCGACGATCAGCATCGACATGTCGCTGCGGCTGATGGAAGCGAGGATGAGCACGCCCAGGCCACCGGCGCCGATGGTGGCGGCGATGGTCATGACGCCGATGTTCATGACCACGGCGGTGCGTACGCCGGCCAGGATCACCGGCACGGCGATGGGCAGTTCGACCATGCGCAGGCGCTGGGCGAAGGTCATGCCGATGCCGCGAGCGGCCTCACGGATGCCCGGTTCGACGCCGGTCAAGGCCAGGTAGGTGTTGCGCATGATCGGCAGCAGTGAGTAGAGAAACACCGCGGTGATCGCCGGCATCGGCCCCAGGCCCTGGCCGAACTTGGAGTAGAACGGCAACAGCAGCCCGAACAGCGCGATTGACGGGATCGTCAGCAGCACCGTGGCGCTGGCTTGCAGAGGGCCGGCAAGCGCCGGGAAGCGGGTCATGAAAATGCCCAGTGGCACACCGATGACAATCGCCAGGGTCACGGCGATGCCCACCAGGGTAATGTGCTGCCAGGTCAGGTGCAGCACCAGCGGCCAGTCCAGATGGGAAAAGGCGTCAAGAAAATCCATGGCTTTTCCTCCAGGTCATTGGGTTGAGAGCAGCGAATGCTGGCGCAGGAAATCGGCGGCAACGGCGGAAGGGCTTTCGTGATCGACGTCTACCCGGGCGTTGAGCTGGCGCATGGTTTCATCGTCGAATAGCTCGGCCAGGGGCTTGAGCTGCGCGGCCAATTGCGGATGCGTATCGAGGAATGCCTGGCGCACCACCGGCGCGGCGGTGTAGTCGGGGAAGTAATGCTTGTCGTCTTCCAGCAGCTTCAATTTGAACGCATTCAGGCGCCCGTCGGTGGTGTAGACCAAGCCGGCGAAGACTTGGCTGTTGCGCAGGGCGGTGTAAACCAGGCCCGCGTCCATTTGCCGGATGCTCTTGCGGGTCAGGTTCATGCCGTACTGTTCGACCATGCCGGCCAGACCGTCGGAGCGGTTGGCGAACTCGGTGTCCAGCGCCACCAGATGGTGCTCGTCGGCCTCGGCCTGCAACACCGCGTTCAACTGGCTGATGGAGTTGATCTGCGGGTATTTCTTCGCGACTTTCTCCGGCAGGGCCAGGGCGTAGGTGTTGCTGAATTTCGACGGTGCGAGCCAGACCAGGCCTTTTTTCGCGTCGAGTTCTTTCACCCGGGCGTAGGACTGGGCGCTGTCGAGTTTTTCCGTGACATGGTTGTAGGACACCAGTGACACGCCGGTGTATTCCCAGAGCAAGTCCAATTGCCCGGTCTCATGGGCACTGCGGGCCAGGGTGCTGCCCAGGCCGCCGGTGACCTGCGCGTCGTAGCCCTTGCTGCGCAAATACTGTGCGGTGATTTCCGCCAGCAGTGTCTGCTCGGTGAACACCCGGGCGCCGAGACGGATCAGCGGTTTTTCTGCGGCTTGGGCAAACCCTGCGAACAGCAACAGGCAGCCCAGGAGCAAGCTCAACTTCTTCATAACGATTCCTTTATCCAGCCAGGCTCAGGACGGGCGCAAGCCACGTTCCAGCCAGAGGCGGCTGGCGAGTGTCACCAGACCGTCGAGCAGCAATGCCAGCAGCGCCGTGCAGGCGGCGCCGAGCAACAATTGCGGCTGGTTGTTCAAGGCAATGCCGGGGAAGATCAGGCTGCCGAGGCTGTTGGCACCGATCAGGAAAGCCAGCGGGGCGGTGCCGACGTTGATCGCTAACGCTACGCGCACGCCACCGACGATGATCGGCACGGCGTTGGGCAACTCGACTTTCCACAGCACCTGGCGCGGGGTCATGCCGATGCCGACGGCGGCTTCCTTGAGGGAGCCCTGGACGTTTTTCAGGCCTTCATAGGTGTTGCGCACAATGGGCAACAGCGAGGCGAGGAACAGGGCGAAGATGGCGGGCCCGCTGCCGATGCCCAGGATGCCGAGGGCGATGGCCAGCACAGCCAGGGGCGGCACGGTATTGCCGATGTTGAACACTTGCATGAAGCGTTCGGCGCGCCCGACCATGCCGGGGCGGCTGAGGACGATGCCGGCGGGGATGCCAACCATCAGGGCCGCCAACATGGAAGCCAGTACAAGCATCAGGTGCGCTTGCAGGTAGAACAGCAGATCGTCGCGGTAGCGTTGGATCGTATCGATGCCGATCCAGTGGACCAACAGGGCCAGGAGGGCGACGACGACCGCACCCCCGATAAGCCCTTTGCCATAGCGGATAGCCACAGGCGGACTCCTTTGTCTTTCAGTCGGCGCACGCCTCCCCGGGCGGCAAACCATCACGGGTTGCCGGGAAAACGTTCGCGAGAAGCAGCTCTTTTCGAGGCCGGTAAACGACCGTCAAAGCGAGCCATGAGCGCAGCCTCGTCAGGCTAACTTGCTGATTTTTCAGGCCCTGACGGTTGCTCGTATCAGGGAGGTGGACGCCTCCACGGGGCAAAAGGTTCCCATGTGGGGCAGCATTTGGCCACCCCGGATATGCTCAACGGTTCGGTTCCTGGCACAAGTTGAGCTATAATCGCCGCCCTTTTTTGAATCACCTGCCAGGCGATTTCCCATGACCAAACAGGCCGCCGAAGTCGCGAAACGCCGCACTTTCGCCATTATTTCCCACCCCGATGCCGGTAAGACCACCATCACCGAAAAGCTCTTGCTGATGGGCAAGGCGATTGCGGTGGCCGGCACGGTGAAATCCCGCAAGTCCGACCGCCATGCCACCTCCGACTGGATGGAAATGGAAAAACAACGGGGTATTTCCATTACCACGTCGGTCATGCAGTTCCCGTATCGCGAGCACATGATCAACCTGCTCGACACCCCGGGCCACGAAGACTTCTCCGAAGACACCTACCGCACCCTGACCGCGGTGGACTCGGCCTTGATGGTCCTCGACGGCGGTAAGGGCGTCGAGCCACGGACCATCGCGCTGATGGACGTCTGCCGTCTGCGGGACACGCCGATCGTCAGCTTCATCAACAAACTCGACCGTGACATCCGCGACCCGATCGAATTGCTCGACGAGATCGAAGCGGTCCTGAAGATCAAGGCCGCACCGATCACTTGGCCGATCGGTTGCTACCGCGACTTCAAGGGCGTGTACCACCTGGCCGACGACTACATCATCGTCTACACCGCCGGTCACGGGCACGAGCGCACCGAAGTCAAGATCATCGAGAAGCTCGATTCCGACGAAGCCCGCGCCCACCTGGGCGACGAGTACGATCGTTTTGTCGAGCAACTGGAACTGGTGCAGGGCGCCTGCCATGAGTTCAACCAGCAGGAATTCCTCGACGGCCAACTGACCCCGGTGTTCTTCGGGACCGCCCTGGGCAACTTCGGCGTCGACCATGTGCTCGACGCGGTAGTCGACTGGGCCCCGCGTCCGCTGGCCCGTGTCGCCAACGAACGCACCGTGGAGCCGGTGGAAGAAAAGTTCGCCGGCTTCGTGTTCAAGATCCAGGCGAACATGGACCCCAAGCACCGCGACCGCATCGCCTTCATGCGCATCTGCTCTGGCAAGTACGAAAAAGGCATGAAGATGCGCCACGTGCGCACCGGCAAGGACGTGCGCATCGGCGACGCCCTGACGTTCTTTTCCTCGGAGCGCGAGCAACTGGAAGAGGCCTTCGCCGGTGACATCATCGGCCTGCACAACCACGGCACCATCCAGATCGGCGACACCTTCACCGAAGGCGAAGCCCTGGGCTTCACCGGCATCCCGCACTTCGCCCCGGAACTGTTCCGCCGCGTGCGCCTGAAGGACCCGCTCAAGTCCAAGCAACTGCGCCAAGGCCTGCAGCAACTGGCCGAAGAGGGCGCCACCCAGGTGTTCTTCCCGGAGCGCAGCAACGACATCATCCTGGGTGCCGTCGGTGTGCTGCAGTTCGACGTCGTCGCCAGCCGCTTGAAAGAGGAATACAAGGTCGAATGCTCCTACGAGCCGATCACCGTGTATTCCGCTCGTTGGATTGAATGCGACGACAAGAAAAAGCTCGAGGAATTCTCCAACAAGGCCGTGGAAAACCTTGCGCTGGATGGTGGTGGGCATTTGACCTACCTGGCGCCGACACGGGTCAACCTGGCGCTGATGGAAGAGCGCTGGCCGGACGTGAAGTTCCGTGCGACGCGGGAGCATCACTAAGTATCAAGTGTGACCCATTGTGGGAGCGAGCTTGCTCGCGATAGCGCTGGATCAGTCAGCATTTATGTTGAATGTGCCGCCGTCTTCGCGAGCAAGCTCGCTCCCACAGGGGATTTGTGTTGGGCACTGCAACTGTGTCCAACCCCCTGCCTCACATGGGGCCTGTGCCAGTACTCAATTTCCCGGTCAGCCGAAACTCCCCTGTGGGAGCGAGCTTGCTCGCGATGGCGGTGGGTCAGCTTGCATAAAAGCGGGCTGCCGGGCTGAGGTCCAGCCCTTTCATTGGAGCAAGTTGCTAACGTGGATCGGCGATATCCAGCGCCCGGTTCGCCAGCAATTCACTGACCTCAATCACTTGCAGGATCCCCATCGCAACCTGTCGACGAGAGCCTTCAAGGGCGAATGCCAGGTCGCTGATCATGGCGTTGGCGGAATTTTTCCGGGTCTAGGCTGGAGTAGGAAGATGTTGGGTCTGATTCTGGTGGGTTGGGTGTGGCTTTGAACATGGTAACGCTCCTATGGGGAATAGAAGCCGCCAAGACCTGTCGCTAAACAGAATGGCGGCGACTGCACGCAGGTTAGCGAACCGGACATAGGCACCCGGCAGACCCGAAGGTCTCCCACATACAGCCGCCATAACGTAATTGCGATGAAATCCCGCAATAAAGCATGGCTGCTTACGTGCCTATGGTTCAGGTCGCTAAACCCGACCGCTGATTTTCAGCGACCCGGTAACCATAAAGTCCCGCCCCCAGGCGCACAAGCGGGCGGATTCTGGCTTAGTTGTAGGCAAAGGCGCAAGGCGATGTAGCCTCGGGACTAGCACTCCGTGTGCCTGGGTATTTGTCTGTAAGGCTCGATGCCTGCCGTTAAAGTGGCCGGGGTCTTCACACCAATCTCGTGGACCCAACCTGTGGGAGCAAAGCCTGCTCGCGATAGCGGTGGGTCAGCTTGCCTGGATGTTGGATGTGCCGGCCTCTTCGCGAGCAGGCTCGCTCCCACACTGGGTTTGGGTGTTAGTTGGTTTTGAGATAACGCTTATTCGAAACCATTCTGTCGTGCGGGGGCATTTCTGGTGGTTCGGTGGCGTCTTATCTGGTGAACCGGGCAGTTCAGAACTAGATTCTCTTGAATGCCGTCGGGCCCCGGCTTTAATCCGGAAAAGAAGGAAATGGCTATGAATAATCTGCTACGCATGATGTTTTTGCTGAAGGTGTTGGTGATGCTGTCCCTCGGTTCAACGGTTGCCTGGGCTGAGTGCGATGAGCATGAAAAACATGCATCGAGCGGATCGGTGGCGCAGGGCGAGTTGATGCTTGCCGCGACCGATGCGGATGCAGGCGATCCGGATGATGGCGAGGATGATGATGGTTCGCCAATCGACACGCCGGATGACGATGAGGATGCGGAGGGCGATAGCCAGACGTAGATGTCCGACATAAAAAACCTCCAGCCCTGATCGGACTGGAGGTTTTTTATTGCCCGTGGCGAGGGAGCTTGCTCCCGCTGGGGCGCGTAGCGGCCCTTTTTGGGGACTGCTGCGCAGTCCAGCGGGAGCAAGCTCCCTCGCCACAAGGGCTTTTCTGCCTTAAGTGCTTTGCTGCCTTTTAGCCTTTTAGCCTTTTAGCCTTTTAGCCTTTTAGCCTCACGCCGCGCCGTCGAGGAACCGCTCGGCGTAGTGACACGCCACCAGCCGGTTATCCAACGGCCGCAACGCCGGCTCTTCAGCCTTGCAACGCTCGGTGGCATACGGGCAGCGCTTGTGGAAAGCGCAGCCGGACGGCGGGGTGAGCGGGTTGGGCAGTTCGCCGACGATCTTGATCTTCGGCTTGGTCGGGGCCGGGGGGATGGCCGGGGTGGCCGACAGCAGCGCCTGGGTGGACGGGTGCAGTGGGCGGCTGTAGATGGACTCGTTGGGGCCCATTTCAACTGGGCGGCCGAGGTACATCACCATCACGTCGTCAGCCACGTGCTGCACCACCGCCAGGTTGTGGGAAATGAACACGTAGGCGGTGTTGAATTCCTGCTGCAAATCCATGAACAGGTTCAGCACCTGGGCCTGGATCGACACGTCCAGCGCCGACGTTGGCTCATCCGCCACCAGCACCTTGGGCTGCAGCATCATGGCGCGGGCCAGGGCGATGCGCTGGCGCTGGCCGCCGGAGAACATGTGCGGGTAGCGCTGGTAGTGCTCGGGACGCAAGCCCACCTGCTTCATCATCGCCTGGACTTTCTCCCGCCGCTCGGTGGCCGACAGGTTGGTGTTGATCAGCAATGGCTCGGCCAGTTGATCACCGATTTTCTGCCGCGGGTTGAGGGACGCGGAAGGGCGCTGGAAGACCATCTGCACGTCTTTGCGCAGCTGCTTGCGTTCGGCCTTGTTGGCGCCGGCCACTTCTTGCCCGGCGATCTTCAAGGAGCCGGCGGACGGCTCTTCGATCAGCGTCAGGGCCCGGGCGAGGGTGGATTTGCCGCAACCTGATTCGCCCACCACGGCCTGGGTCTTGCCGGCTTCCAGTTCGAACGACACACCGTTGAGGGCGCGCACGGTCGCATGGCCCTTGAACATGCCACGGGACACTTCGTAATGACGGGTCAGGTCACGGGCGGTAAGTACGACGGCCATCACGCCACCTCCTGGTTCAACGGGTAGAAGCAGCGGGCGAGGCTGTTGGATTTCGGATCGAGGCCTGGACGTTGTTGACGGCAGTTGTCCTGCACGTACGGGCAGCGCGGCGACAGCAAGCAACCTTGCGGACGGTCGTAGCGACCGGGGACGATGCCGGGCAAGGTCGCCAGGCGCTCGGCGCCCATGCTGTGTTCCGGAATCGCCGCGAGCAGCGCTTCGCTGTACGGATGAGCCGGAATGTCGAACAGCTGCGGCACCTGGCCAACTTCCACGGCTTGGCCGGCGTACATCACGCACACGCGCTGGGCGGTTTCAGCGACGACGGCCAAGTCGTGAGTGATCAGCACCAGGCCCATGTTCTGCTCTTTTTGCAGGGCCAGCAGCAGGTCCATGATCTGGGCCTGGATGGTCACGTCGAGGGCGGTGGTCGGTTCGTCGGCGATCAGCAGCTTCGGCTCGCCGGCAATCGCCATGGCAATCGCCACGCGCTGGCTCATGCCGCCGGACAATTGATGCGGGTAGGCGTCCATGCGGCTAGAGGCGCCGGGGATCTCGACTTTTTCCAGCAGCTCGATGGCGCGCTTGCGGGCGGCCTTGCCGGACATCTTCAGGTGCAGGCGCAGCACTTCTTCGATCTGGAAGCCCACGGTGTAGCTGGGGTTGAGCGCGGTCATCGGGTCCTGGAAGACCATCGCCAGGTCCTTGCCGACGATCTGCCGGCGCTGGCGGTTGCTCAGCTTGAGCATGTTCTTGCCGTCGAAGTTCAGCGCATCGGCGGTGACGATGCCGGGGTGCTCGATCAGCCCCAGCAGCGCCATCATGGTCACGGATTTACCCGAGCCCGATTCGCCGACGATCGCCAGGACTTCGCCTTTGTCTACGCTCAGGTCGAGGCCGTCGACCACCGGCACGGCGGTGGCGTCGCCGCAGCGGACGTTGAGATTCTTGATTTCTAGCAGTGACATGGGAATCTCCTCAGGCGGCATTCTTGAGTTTCGGGTCCAGCGCATCGCGCAGCCCGTCGCCCATCAGGTTGATTGCCAGCACGCTGAGCAAAATGGTCAAGCCAGGCAGGCTCACGACCCACCAGGCGCGTTCGATGTAGTCGCGGGCCGAAGCCAGCATGGTGCCCCACTCAGGGGTCGGTGGCTGGACGCCGAGGCCGAGGAAGCCCAGGGCGGCGGCGTCGAGGATCGCCGAGGAAAAGCTCAAGGTCGCCTGGACGATCAGCGGTGCCATGCAGTTGGGCAGCACGGTGATGAACATCAGGCGCGGCAGGCCGGCGCCGGCCAGGCGGGCGGCGGTCACGTAGTCGCGGTTCAGCTCGCCCATCACGGCGGCACGGGTCAGGCGCACGTAGGACGGCAGCGAGACGATGGCGATGGCGATCACGGTGTTGATCAGGCCTGGGCCGAGGATGGCGACGATCGCCACGGCCAGGAGCAGCGACGGCAGGGCGAGCATGATGTCCATCAGGCGCATGATGGTCGGGCCGAGGATGCGCGGGAAGAACCCGGCGAACAGCCCCAGCAGAATGCCCGGAATCAACGACATCACCACCGATGACAAGCCGATCAGCAGCGACAGCCGCGAACCTTGGATCAGGCGCGACAGCAGGTCGCGGCCCAGTTCGTCGGTGCCCAGCAGAAACTGCATCTGCCCGCCTTCAAGCCACGCCGGCGGCGTCAGCAGGAAGTCGCGGTATTGCTCGCTCGGGTCGTGCGGCGCGACCAACGGCGCGAAGATCGCGCAGAACACGATCAGGATCATGAACAGCAGCCCGGCGACGGCGCCCTTGTTGCGGGAAAACGCGTGCCAGAATTCTTTGTACGCGGACGGGTACAGCAGGCTTTGATCGACTGCTACCGCGGTAGTTGGAGTACTCATGGTCTTGATCTCAGCGCTGGTGACGGATGCGTGGGTTGGCAAAGCCGTAGAGGATGTCCACGACGAAGTTGACCAGAATCACCAGGCAGGCGATTAACAGGATGCCGTTCTGCACCACGGGATAGTCCCGGGCGCCGATGGCTTCGATCAGCCACTTGCCGATGCCCGGCCAGGAGAAGATCGTTTCGGTCAGGACCGCACCGGCCAGCAGCGTGCCGACTTGCAGGCCGACCACGGTCAGCACCGGGATCAGTGCGTTGCGCAGGCCGTGCACGAACACCACGCGCGATGGCGACAGGCCCTTGGCCTTGGCGGTGCGGATGTAGTCTTCGCGCAGCACTTCGAGCATCGAAGAACGGGTCATGCGGGCGATCACCGCCAGCGGAATGGTGCCCAGCACGATGGCCGGCAGGATCAAATGATGCAGGGCATCGAGGAACGCGCCCGGCTCGTCGGCCAGCAGCGTGTCGATGAGCATGAAGCCGGTTTTCGGCTCGATGTCGTAGAGCAGGTCGATCCGTCCCGACACCGGCGTCCAGCCCAGGGACACCGAGAAGAACATGATCAGGATCAGGCCCCACCAGAAGATCGGCATCGAATACCCCGCCAGGGAGATGCCCATCACCCCATGGTCGAACAGGGATCCTCGCTTGAGGGCCGCGATCACCCCGGCCAACAGGCCCAGGATACCGGCGAACAACAGGGCGGCCATGGACAGTTCCAGGGGCGCGGGAAACAGGGAGCTGAACTCGGTCCAGACGCTTTCACGGGTGCGCAGCGATTCGCCGAGATCGCCCTGGGCCAGTTTGCCGATGTAGTCCAGGTATTGGGCATACAGCGGTTTGTTGAGGCCAAGGCGTTCCATTGCCTGTGCATGCATTTCGGGATCGACCCGACGTTCGCCCATCATCACTTCCACGGGGTCGCCGGGGATCATGCGAATCAACGCGAAGGTCAGCAAGGTGATGCCGAAGAACGTGGGGATCAATAATCCCAGTCGGCGGGCAATAAAACTAAACATCTTCAGGTGTACCTCATCAGCCGGTTAGGCGTGCCCGGCAATCCCTGGGATCAGGGATACCGGGCGTTTTCTTATCTACTTCACCTGGGTGGTGGCGAAGTTGTTGGTGGTGAGCGGGCTAATCACGTAGCCCTCTACGTTCTTGCGCATTGCCGTGAACATGCGGGTGTGGGCCATGCTGATCCATGGCTGGTCCTGGTTGAAAATCACCTGGGCCTGCTCATAGAGCTTGGCGCGCTCCTCGGGGTTCACTGTGGCGCGTGCCTGGTCGAGCAGCGCCTGGAATTTCTCGTTGCACCAGCGCGCGTAGTTTTCGCCGTTCTTGGCGGCCTCGCAACTGAGCATAGGCGTCAGGAAGTTATCCGGGTCGCCGTTGTCGCCCGCCCATCCGGCGGAGACCATGTCGTGCTCGCCGTTTTTCGCGCGCTTGAGCATTTCGCCCCATTCCATCACGCGGATGTCGACCTTGATCCCGACTTTCGCCAGGTCGGCCTGCATCATCTGCGCGCCGAGCATCGGGTTGGGGTTGGTCGGGCCGCCACCGTTGCGGGTGAACAGGGTGAACACGGTGCCTTCCGGCACGCCGGCTTCCTTGAGCAACTGGCGGGCTTTGTCCAAGTCGCGGGTCGGGTTCTTCAGGTCGTGGTTGAAACCCAGCAGTGTCGGCGGGTAGGGGTTGACCGCCACGGTGGCGTTGCCCTTGCCGAACAGCGCGTTGACGTAGGCTTCCTTGTCGAAGGCCAGGTCGATGGCTTTGCGCACCCGCACGTCGCTCATGTACTTCTTGCTGGTGTTCAACGCGGTATACGAGACGGTCATCGCGTCCAGCTCGGTGACCTTCAGGTTCGGGTCTTTCTTGATGCTGGGGATGTCATCGGGTTTTGGATACAGCGCGATCTGGCACTCGTTGGTCTTGAGCTTCTGCATGCGCACGTTGTTGTCGGTGGCGATGGCCAATACCAGCGCATCCGCCGGTGGCTTGCCGCGGAAGTAGTCCGGGTTGGCCTTGAAGCGAACCTGGGCGTCCTTGTTATAGCGCTGGAACACGAACGGGCCGGTGCCGATCGGCTTGCTGTTCAAGTCGCCGGCCTTGCCTGCCTTGAGCAACTGGTCGGCGTATTCAGCCGGGTAGATCGAAGAGAACGCCATGGCGATGTCGGCCAGGAACGGCGCTTCGCGGCGGGTCAGGGTGAACTTGACCGTGTGCTCGTCGACTTTCTCGACGTTTTTCAGCAGCTCCTTGAAGCCCATGCTTTCAAAGTACGGGAAACCCACGCTCGACAGTTTGTGCCAGGGGTGGTTCGGGTCCAGCTGGCGCTGGAAACTCCAGACCACGTCGTCGGCGTTCATGTCGCGGGTCGGCTTGAAATAGTCGGTGGTGTGGAACTTGACGCCCTTGCGCAGGTGGAAGGTGTACGCCAGGCCGTCGTCACTGATGTCCCAGGATTCGGCCAGGGCCGGAATCACTTCAGTGGTGCCGGGCTTGAAATCGGCCAGGCGATTGAAAATGGTTTCCGCCACGGCATCGGCGGTGACTGCAGTCGTGTACTGGACCATGTCGAAGCCTTCCGGACTGGCTTCTGTGCAGACCACCAGGGGCTTGGCCGTGGCGCCAACGGCAACGCTCAGCAGCGCGGCGGCGATGGCGGCGCGTAGGGGAATCATGTTCATCGTCAATCCTCTGCAATCGGGTAATGGCAAAAGACCGGGCGGACGACCTCGTGAGTCGACCGCCCGGTGGCAGTTTAGAGAATGTTGAACGGAATGGTGGTGACCAGGCGGAACTCGTTGAGGCTGCCGTCGGCCTGGTTTTCGCTGGCGCGGTGTGCGGTGTAGGTCGCACGGATCGCGGTGGCTTTCAGAGGGCCGCTCTGTACGGCATAGGACGCGCCGACGCCGTATTCATAGTGGTGCTCACCGTCCATGGCCCGCACGTCGCTATAACCGGTGCTGTTGTAATGCGTACCGTCGATGCCCCAGCCGCGCGCCTGGTAGATGTTGAACTTCAGGCCTGGCACGCCGTATTCAGCCATGTTCAGGCCGTAGGCGATCTGGAAGGATTTCTCGTTCGGGCCGTTGAAGTCCGACAGCAGGGAGTTGGCCAGGTAGATGCCGTTGGTTTCGTGCAGGTAGTCGAAGTACTCGTTACCGTTCACTTCCTGGTACGAGAACGTCAGGCTATGGGCCTGGTGCGTCAGGCCGAACGACAGGGAGTAGGTGTCGTTGTCGATCTCGCCCAGCTTGCTTTTGCCTGAATCCACGGTCTTGTAGTAGTTCAGGCCGGTGGTCAGGCTCAGCACCGAGCTGTCGCCCAGTTCATGGGTCGCGCCGAAGTAGTACTGGTTCCACATGTCCTCGGCTTCGGTCGCCCACAGGCTGGTTTTCAGGCTGGCCAATGGCTGGTAGGTGATACCAGCGGTGTTGACGTGATCGGTCTCGACGCTGCTGTCACCGTATTCGGAGCGGAACTTGCGCTGGCTCTGTTCGGTACGCGGCGAGTTGCGGTCGAAGGTGGCGATGTCGAACGCCAGGTTTTCGAATTCTTCGCTGTGCAGGCTCACACCCTGGAAGCTGGAAGGCAGGGCACGGTTGCCGATGACGTCGACCATCGGGCTGCTGAAGTTCTGGCGACCGGCGGTCAGGGTGGTGTTGGACACGCGGGCCTTGAGGTTGGCCAGGCCCAGTTTGCTCCACTGGCCCACGGCGTCGCCGCCTTCGCGGGTCAGGGTACGGTTGTTGCCGGCGCCAGGACGGGTGGTCGGTGCGCCGCCGTTGTTGGACGCCAGGTCCTTGCGGTCCTGGTCCAGGGCGATGGCGTTGTAGGCAGCCACTTCGGTGCTGAAGCCTACGGTGCCTTCAGTGAAACCCGAGTTGTACTTGATGATGGTGCCTTGCAGCCAGTTGATCCGGCGGTCGGTCTCGCGTGCTTCGCCGTTCTTGCGATAGGTGAGTTTCGTGCCGCGCTTGAATTGCTCGTTGGCGTACCAGTTGCGCGTGCTACCCGTGACGGATTGACCGTCGATGAAGCCTTTGGCTTCGCTTTGCTCGCTGGTGGTCTTGAGGGTCACCGGGGTGACCGCCTGGCTCTGGGATTCTGCGAAAGCCGTTGCGGTAATGCTGCTGATGGCCAAGGCCAGTATCGCGGTGCTGCTCAGTTTCATCGGTAACGCTCCTTTTTCTTTTTTTTGTGCCGATCCTTTTGGATGATTCGGCTAACGGTTTACAACTCATTCACAGCTAGCAAACGTTTGCATCACGCCTGATCGACGAATTCAGGCAAGACGTCTGCGTGAGGGCTTCCAGGGAAGCCCTCGCTGTGCGGCTAGACGGTTATGGGTTCAGGCTGACGCCCGAGAACACGTTGCGACCGAAGGGGCTGACTTTGAACCCTTCGACTTTGGCACTCAGCGGCTGGTTGACCGTCGAGTGGGCAACAGGAGTGATCGGCACTTGCTGCTTGAGCAACTGCTGGGCCTGTTTGTAGAGCACGGTGCGCTGGTCGCGGTCGGTGACGACCTTGGCCTGCTTGATCAGCTTGTCGTAATCCTGGTCACACCACATGGAGTAGTTGTTGCCGCCAATGGCATCGCAGCTGTACAGCGTGCCCAGCCAGTTGTCCGGATCACCGTTGTCGCCGGTCCAACCGATCAGGCTGATGTCGTGCTCGCCGTTCTTGGTGCGCTTGATGTACTCGCCCCATTCGTAGCTGACAATCTTCACTTTCAGGCCGATCTTCGCCCAGTCGGCCTGGAGCATTTCGGCCATCAGCTTGGCGTTGGGGTTGTACGGGCGTTGCACGGGCATGGCCCAGAGGGTGATTTCGGTGCCTTCCTTGACCCCGGCGGCCTTGAGCAGCTCCTTGGCTTTTTCCGGGTTGTAGGGCGTGTCCTTGATGGTGTCGTCGTAGGACCATTGGGTCGGCGGCATGGCGTTCTGCGCCAGTTGGCCGGCGCCCTGGTACACGGCGTTGAGAATGCCTTGCTTGTTCACCGCCATGTCCAGGGCCTGGCGCACTTCGACCTGGTCGAACGGTTTGTGACGGGTGTTGTAGGCGATGTAGCCGAGGTTGAAGCCAGGTTTTTCGATCAGTTGCAGCTTGGGGTCGTTCTTCAAGGCCGGCACGTCGGCCGGACGTGGATGCAGGGTGACCTGGCATTCGTTGGCCTTGAGCTTCTGCACCCGCACCGAGGCGTCGGTGTTGATGGAGAAAATCAGGTTCTTCAGTTTCACCCGTTCCGGCGCCCAGTACTTATCGTTGGCGACGTAGCGGATGTTGGAGTCTTTCTGATAGCTCTTGAATTCGAACGGCCCGGTGCCGATCGGCTTCTGGTTGATGTCGCTCGGCTTGCCGCTCTTGAGCAGTTGGTCGGCGTATTCGGCCGACAGGATCGCGGCGAAGCTCATGGCGATGTTCTGGATGAACGCGGCGTCCACGCTGTTGAGGGTCATGACCACCGTCAGCGGCCCGGTCGCTTCCACCTTGGCGATGTTCTTGTTCAGGCTCATGCCGTTGAAGTACGGGAAGTCGGTGGGGTAGGCCTTGCGGAACGGATGCTGCGGATCGAGCATTCGGTTGAAGGTGAACAGCACGTCGTCGGCGTTGAAATCCCGGGTCGGCGTGAAGTAGTCGGTTGTGTGGAATTTCACCCCTTCGCGCAGGTGGAAGGTGTACTTCAAGCCGTCTTCGGAAATGTCCCAGCTTGTCGCCAGGCCAGGGACGACGGTGGTCGCGCCTTTTTCAAACTCGGCCAGGCGGTTGTACAGCGGATCGGCGGCATCGATATCAGTGGCGGTGGTGTACTGCGCGGTGTCGAAACCGGCGGGGCTGCCTTCGGAACAGAACACCAGGCTGCCGCCGGCGGCTTGGGTGGCGGATGTCGCTGCCAGCAGGCCGGTGCCCAGCAATGCGGATAAAACCAAGGTATGGCGCATGACGCTCCCTCTCTCGTTCGGGGTGTTTGACAGTGAACCGGTGTCCTTCCGGGGACAGGTCCGGCGCACTGAGCTCATTCCATTGCGTAGCGATGCCGCAGGGCTGGCAAGTCGCCCCGGTGACGACGGTATGAGCCGTGGGCCGGGCGGTAAATGCGTAATACCTGAAAGACTGGTGGGAAAAGGCGATACGGCCTAAACCGACTGCTGTGGTACGCAGTGCTTTTGGATGTAGGCGATTTCCTGAGTCTTGGTCTCGGCAGATAAAGCAACGGCGACGTTGAGAACGCCGCCGTTGCTTGTCTTTATTTGCTGACGCTGACGCCGTAGAAGGAGTTCAAGCCAAATGGGCTGATCTTGAAGTCCTGCACGTTGGCGCGCATGGGTTGATACACCGTCGAGTGAGCGATAGGTGTCATCGGCACGGCATCCTTGAGGACGTGTTGTGCCTGTTTGTACAGTTCGGTGCGCTTGGCCTGGTCGGTGGTGCGCTTGGCTTCTTTCACGAGGCCGTCGAACTTCTTGTCACACCATTTGGAGAAGTTGTTGCCGGCCAGCGAGTCGCAGCCGAACAGCACATTGAGCCAGTTGTCCGGGTCACCGTTGTCGCCGCTCCAGCCAATGATCATGGCCTGGTTCTCGCCACCTTTGGAACGCTTGATGTACTCGCCCCATTCGTAGCTGACGATGTTGACGTTCAGGCCGATCTTCTTCCAGTCGGACTGCAGCATCTCGGCCATCAGCTTGGCGTTCGGGTTGTATGGACGCTGTACCGGCATCGCCCACAAGGTGATGTTGGTGCCTTCCTTGACGCCGGCTTCCTTGAGTAGCTCCTTGGCTTTCTCAGGGTCGTACTTGGCATCCTTGATGGTGGTGTCGTAGGACCATTGGGTTGGCGGCATGGCGTTGACGGCCAGTTGGCCAGCGCCCTGGTAGACCGAGTCGATGATCTGCGGCTTGTTGACCGCCATGTCCAACGCCTGGCGGACTTTCAGGTCTGCCAACACGTTCGGCTCGTTGCTGCCCTTGATCTTGTCCATCACGTTGTAGGCGATGTAGCCCAGGTTGAAACCCGCCTGGTCGGGCATCTTCAGTGCCTTGTCTTCCTTCAGGGCCTTGAGGTCGGCCGGGCGTGGGAAGAGGGTGATCTGGCATTCGTTCTTCTTGAGTTTCTGCATGCGCACCGACGGGTCGGTGGTGATGGCGAAGATCAGGTTGTCGATCTTCACGTCGTCAGGCTTCCAGTAGTCCTTGTTCCCGGTGTAGCGGATGTTGGAGTCTTTCTGGTAGCTCTTGAACACGAACGGGCCAGTGCCGACCGGCTTTTGGTTGATGTCCGGGGCCTTGCCATCCTTGAGCAGCTGGGCAGCGTACTCGGCGGACTGGATCGAGGCGAAGCTCATGGCCAGGTTCTGGATGAACGCAGCGTCGACATCTTTGAGGGTGAACTTGACGGTGTGGTCGTCGACTTTATCGATCTTGGTGATGTTGGTGTCCATCCCCATGTCGGTGAAGTACGGGAATTCGGTCGGGTACGCCTTACGGAAAGGGTCGTCCTTGTTGATCATGCGATTGAACGTGAACAGTACGTCGTCGGCGTTGAATTCGCGGGTCGGCTTGAAGTACGGGGTGGTGTGGAACTTGACGCCTTCACGCAGATGGAAGGTGTAGGTGAGGCCGTCTTCGGAAATGTCCCACTTGGTGGCCAGGCCAGGAATCACGGCGGTGCCGCCGCGCTCAAACTGGGTCAGGCGGTTGAACATGGTCTCTGCAGAGGCGTCGAAGTCGGTTCCGGTGGTGTACTGACCAGGGTCGAAGCCGGCCGGGCTGCCTTCGGAGCAGAACACCAGGTTAGTCGCGGCGGAAGCGAAGGGAGCGCTGGCTAACAAGCCTGCACCGACTAAAAACGGAATGACCGCGTGTTTAAGCATGTTGGCCTCATGATTTGTTGTCATTTTTGGATTTGAGGGCGACCTCGTGAGTCGTCCTGCGGATACTTATGCAGGCCCCATACCCAATGCAAGATCCAGAGCGGTTCCAAGTCTGAAACAGTGGCACGAACGTACCTTAATGTCGCATCTGTGTAACTTCTGACGCATTTGATCGTTTGCGCGTGTTTTTTCGGGGCGATTTGCGCCCTTTGCCGGTGCGCCGCGTGGCTTTGGCGCACCGGGAAGGGGCGGGTTTTACTTCTTCAAACCCACGCCGTAGAGCGGTATAGGGCTGAATGGGCTGAGTTTGAGATCCGGCCCTTTTTGTTTATCGCTGTCGGGGGCGCCGTTATCTTCGGCCCAGGGTTCAATCGATGCACCGGCATTGCCCATGGGGGCGAGGGTGGCGCCTGGCGCAACCTTTGGCTTTCTGGAGTGGCGCCTGGGATTTTGCGCATGCTTCGGGGCGAGTCGGTCTTTTAGCCATTGATGGGGTACATATCCGTTGCTGCGGTAACGGCTACTTAGGGTTCCGCCCTTACGGCGGCTCACTTTTTTTCAAACGCCAAAAAAGTAAGCAAAAAAGGCTTGCCCCACCACTCGGTGCCTCGCCTAGGCTCGGCATGCCCGAACGCAGGCATTGCTCCGTGGGCCGCCGCGAAGGGCCATCCATGGCCCAGCGCGGCTATCCCGGCATCCATGCCGGGATGCCCACTGCGCAATGCCTGCGTTCGGCCATCGTGGTTAACGGGGCCTCAAGATCAAAAGCCGGGCCGAGGCGGCCTTATAGCCGACGTGGCTCTTCCGCTCGTACATCTGTCAGATCTGTGGGAGCAAAGCTTGCTCGCGAGGCGGCCTGGTAGCCGACCTGGCTCTCCCGGTCATACCCCAATCCATTGTGGGAGCGAGCCTGCTCGCGAAGGCGGCCTAGTAGCCGGCCTACCTCTCACGGATGTACCCGATCAGTTATGTGCGAGTTTGTTCGCGAAGGCCTGAAAGCCTAGGCGTGAAGGATGCTCATTTCATGCTTAAGAAAAATCTTTTGATTTTTCAAGAAGGCCTGATTTTTCGCTGTCCACATACCATAAAACGTGGACAGTGCTCTCGTGCTGTTTTGGAAATGTCAAAACTATTACGCGACCCCGTTCTGAGAAGATCCCAGCAGAGGTCGAATCAAGATGGCTATGTCCCGTCGACCACCAAACCCGTGGCGAGGGAGCTTGCTCCCGCTGGGGCGCGAAGCGGCCCCAACAGCAGCGACTGCATCCATCTGACGTACCGAGGCGTCAGGTTTGGGGGCTGCTGCGCAGCCCAGCGGGAGCAAGCTCCCTCGCCACGGGTTTGCTGCGCCAGAAAGCGGGATGAGTCATTCATTTGTGTCGGAAGGATCACCGGCCTTGAAACGAAACATCCCACAGCTTTTTAAGATTGCCGCTCGGAAGTGGGCTCTCTAAACTTTTTACTGTCGCTGCAAAACAGCGACCGGGAGTGGGAACCCGAAATTAATAGGTCGCACCGATCAGCGCATCGACAGCCTGTTTTCCGTCCCCGCGAAAGCCGATGCCGACACGCTGTTGACCAGACCTCCGAACCCCTGGCCTCGATAACAGCCATGGCCGAGGACTTGGCTTTCGAAGTGGAAGGCACGCGGCGCAGCGTGGCGTCAGGGATTCATCAGTTGGTGGAGTTGTGTCAGTTGCTGGTGGATAAGGCGTTGGATCAGTTGCAAGCGCCGGCCAGTCCGGCTGAGGGGTAGACAGGGGCGGTCCACCTCATGGTTGGCGCCACCCGGTGAATGAGGAAGCTTGCTCCCTCGTCATTTCGTACACGTCCGAGTTGTTTGGCGCATGGTTGACTGTTGTACAGAACGTTGTACTATGCGCGAACTCAGCTCCCATCGCTTTTGCTGGATGATTGAGGAGGCACCGAGGTTTTGCCAGGTGTCAGATACCTTGTTTCCCCGCTTACCGGCGTGGATTTCAAGTACTCCGTGACTCAGCGGAGGAGACAAGTACCCCGCTTCGATTCTGCGGGAAACTCTCAAACCACCAGGATGGCCCTGGTTTCGCCTGAGCTGGCCTCAGGAGGGAATTAGACGATGCATGTAATAACTTTTAGCCAGGCTCGTGCCGGCCTAAAGCAGACGATGGACGATGTATGCCGAGATCATGAGCCCACGGTCATCACCCGTCAGCGTGGTGATCATGTCGTAATCCTCTCATTGGAGGACTACAACTCAATGGCCGAGACGATGTATCTGTTGGGTACAGAGTCGAATGCCACGCGCTTACGCCGCTCTGTTGCGCTGCACAAAGCCGGGAAAGCCTTTGCCAAGGAGCTCCCTTTAAATGTCGGCAAAACAGAAACAGAAGAACAAAGCTAACGCCCGCGAGAACGTGGTAGTTGCATTCGTGCCAGACGGATGGGAAGACTACCAATACTGGGACGCAAACGATCCAGGCAAACACGCGACGGTAAACGAGCTTATCGAGGCATGCCTCCGTAACCCATTCAAGGGGGTCGGTCGACCCGAACCGTTGAAAGGGGATTTAACGGGCTATTGGTCCCGTCGTATCGACAAAGAACATCGCTTTGTCTATGCCTATGAGAATGACACGCTGACAGTCATTTCATGCCGCTTCCACTACACGAAGTAACGCCTGACAAAAAGCCCGCGATTGCGGGCTTTTGTATTTGTGGTGCCTTGAAAGGTGAAGTTGTCGCAGAGGGCCCGACTCCATTCATCTGACACATTGCGGTGCCGGGTTTGGGGCCGCTGCGCAGCCCAGCGGGAGCAAGCTCCCTCGCCACGGGGGTTGCTGCGTCAGGAGGCGTGATGAGTCATTCATTTGTGTAGGAAGGATCACCGGTCCTGAAACGAAACATCCCACAGCTTTTTAGGGTTGCCGCTCGGAAGTGGGCTCTCTAACCTTTTTCTTGTCGCTGCAACTCAGCGACCGGGCGTGAGAAACCCGAATAATAGGCATCCAGCCTCTGTACCTGCATAATTGCCGCCAGCTTATCCGCTGTCTGTAGATGCGTTATGGCGGCTGTGTGCGGGCAGGCTTCGGTCTGGCCGAGTACCTATTCTCGGATTTCTCACCCCTGCACACAGCTGCCACCACTTTGCCGAGTGAGAAACGGCAAGTGATGGTCCTCATCACAAAAATAGGTACAAATAAATGGTTAAGTCAGTCCCCGACCCACCCTTCAACAAAACCAACCCCCTTTCCGGCTTCGATTCCATCGAAGACCTACTCAAAGACCGCGCCGCCGCCGAGCGTGCCCTCAATCATTACCTCAACCCCAAACCTTCTGAACCTAGCACCGACCAGCGCATCGACAGCCTGTTTTCCGTCACCGCCAAAGCCGACGCCGACACACTACTGACCAGCACCTCCGAAACCCTGGCCTCGATCAAGGCCATGGCCGAGGACCTGGCCTTTGAAGTGGACGGCACGCGCCGCAGTGTGGCGTTGGGGATTCATCAGTTGGTGGAGTTGTGCCAGTTGCTGGTGGACAAGGCGTTGGATCAGCTTGAAACACCGGTCAGCCCAGCACCGTGACCCCCTGTGGCGAGGGAGCTTGCTCCCGCTGGGGCGCGAAGCGGCCCCAACAGCGGCGACTGTATCCATCTGATACACCGAGGTGTCAGGTGTGGGGCCGCTGCGCAGCCCAGCGGGAGCAAGCTCCCTCGCCACGGGAGTTTTGTCGCAGGGCTTCAGGGTTCAGCCAGTACGAAGCTGGCTGAACCCGCTGTCCATCATCACTGCATCAACACCTCAATCGCCCCGTCCGCCGTCATCGTCACCTTGCTGGTGCCCGCTTCCACCTCAGGCGTCACCGACTCAGCATCCATCGACGCCGCTTTCATCATCATCTGCGGGCGCATGTACGGTTGCGGATAACCGTTGGTGTTGAAGTTCAGGTTGACGATTTTATAACCCTTGCCGCCCAAGGCTTCAGTGGCCAGTTGGGCGCGGGCCTTGAAGGCGTTGACGGCGTCCTTGAGCAGGGCGTCCTCGCTGGTCTGGCGGGTGGCGGTGGCGATGGCGAAGTCCATGCCGCCCATTTTCATGTCGCCCAGCAGTTCGCCGGTGAGCTTGGACAGGGCGGCGAAGTCGGCGCTTTCCAGGCGCAGTTCCGCGCGGTCGCGCCAACCGGTGATTTTCCCACCTTTGTTGTCGTAGATCGGGTAGCTGTTGCGGCTGCCCTGGCTCAAGTTGATGCCCTTGACCTGTTTGGCCTGGCCGATGGCTTTGTTCAGGGTGGTGCTGACGGCGGCGGCGAGTTTGGCCGGGTCGGTGTTCTGTTCTTCGGTGTAGAGGGTGACGATCATCAGGTCGCGGGCCACTTCCTGGCTGGCTTCGGCGCGCAGGGAGATCTGGTTGTAGTGCAGCTCATCGGCGGCCAGGGCCGGCAGGCTGGCGACGGTGCCGAGGCTGAGGCTGAGGCTGAGGGCGAGCAGGGCGGCGGGGCGACTGAACGTGTGCATGAAAGCTCCTTGGGATGATGCGCAGGGGTTGGTTCCGGGCCTGCGTGAACGATAAGACTCTAGCGTTTATGGTTGGGTTCGCACAGTTACAACTTCTATACAGATGCGAAACGGATGCGAAGGTTGGTGGAGCTTTTGTGGCGAGGGAGCTTGCTCCCGCTCGGCTGCGTAGCAGTCGTAGTCTTTTGGGCCTGCTGCGCAGCCGAGCGGGAGCAAGCTCCCTCGCCACAGGGGGTATAGGTAGCTTTAGGGCTGTGGCGCTTTGCCGCATATCTGCCGCTGCACGCCGCGCCTTGGTTATACTCCGTGCGATTCGCCTGGAGCGCTCATCAGGAGAGCTCATGCTCGCCCCTTTGCAAATGACTTCCGCCTCTCGCCAGAACCTCTGGCGCCTGACATTCATCCGCATCCTGGTTCTGGCGGCCCAGGCCGGTTCCGTGGGGCTCGCCTATTGGTTCGACCTGCTGCCGCTGCCCTGGCTGCAACTGGCGATCACCCTGGTCTGTTCCAGCGTGCTGTGCGCGCTGACGGCGATTCGCCTGCGCGCCTCGTGGCCGGTGACCGAGTTGGAATATGCCGTACAGCTGGCCTGCGATCTGTTTATCCACAGTGCGCTGCTGTATTTCTCCGGCGGCTCCACCAATCCTTTTGTCTCCTATTACCTGGTGCCGCTGACCATCGCCGCGGTGACATTGCCGTGGCGGTATTCGCTGATCCTTTCCGGCATCGCCCTGGCGCTGTACACCTTGCTGCTGGCGCGTTTCTATCCACTGGAAACCTTCCCCATCGCCCGGGAAAACCTGCAGATCTACGGCATGTGGCTGAGTTTCGCCCTGGCCGCGGCGGTCATCACGTTTTTTGCCGCGCGCATGGCCGAGGAGCTGCGTCGCCAGGAGGAGCTGCGGGCGATCCGCCGCGAAGAAGGCCTGCGGGACGAGCAACTGTTGGCCGTTGCGACCCAGGCCGCCGGTGCCGCCCATGAGTTGGGCACGCCGCTGGCGACCATGAGTGTGCTGCTCAAGGAAATGCGCCAGGATCATAAAGACCCGGCGTTGCAGGAAGACCTCAGCGTGCTGCAGGACCAGGTCAAGCTCTGCAAGGAAACCCTGCAATATCTGGTGCGCGCCGCCGAGGCCAACCGCCGGCTGGACATCGACATGCAGGCGGTCACCTTCTGGCTTGACGATGCCCTGAATCGCTGGCATTTGATGCGTCCGGAGGCCAGCTACCGCTTCCAGTGCCTGGGCAAGGGCACGGTGCCGCGCATGGCGCCGCCGCCGGATTTGACCCAGGCCTTGCTGAACCTGTTGAACAATGCTGCCGACGCCTGCCCCGAAGGCTTGGAAGTGGTATTGGATTGGGATGCCTATGAATTGACGATCTGTATCCGCGACCACGGCGCCGGTGTGCCGCTGGCGATTGCCGAGCAGATCGGCAAACCGTTTTTCACGACCAAGGGCAAGGGTTTCGGCCTGGGCCTGTTCTTGAGCAAAGCCAGCGTGACACGCGCTGGCGGCTCGGTGAAACTCTACCCCCATGAGGAAGGCGGCACGCTCACCGAGCTGCGCCTGCCCCATGCCGACCGAGGAGACGAAACATGAGCGACGAGATCCAAGTCGACGGCGAAGAACTGCCGCACCTGCTGCTGGTGGATGACGACGCCACCTTCACCCGCGTCATGGCCCGGGCCATGTCCCGCCGCGGTTTTCGCGTGAGCACTGCAGGTTCTGCCGAGGAGGGCCTGACCATCGCCCAGGCTGACCTGCCGGACTATGCCGCCCTCGACCTGAAGATGGACGGCGATTCGGGCCTGGTACTGCTGCCCAAACTGCTGGAGCTGGACCCGGAGATGCGCGTGGTGATCCTCACCGGTTATTCGAGCATCGCCACCGCGGTCGAGGCCATCAAGCGCGGCGCTTGCAACTACCTGTGCAAACCAGCGGATGCCGATGACGTGCTGGCGGCGCTGTTGTCCGAACACGCCGACCTCGACACCCTGGTGCCGGAAAACCCCATGTCGGTGGATCGCCTGCAATGGGAACACATCCAGCGCGTGCTGACCGAGCACGAAGGCAATATCTCCGCCACCGCCCGCGCCTTGGGCATGCATCGGCGAACCTTGCAGCGCAAATTGCAAAAGCGTCCTGTGCGTCGCTGAACCTGCGCTGAACAAATGCTGTCCACCCTCGCGACACATCGGGCCGTTGCTTTATGATCGGCCCGAGTTTTTTCTCCTATGAGCCTTAACCATGAATCAGAACGCTGAATATTCCGCGGTCAATGACGCGGTGCGCGGCCAGTTTTTCCGCCGTGTCTGGCAGATGACCACGCCGTACTGGCGCAGTGAGGAGAAGGGCAAGGCCTGGACGCTGTTGATTGCCGTCATCGCGCTGTCGTTGTTCAGCGTGGCAATCTCGGTGTGGGTCAACAGTTGGTACAGGGACTTCTATAACGCCCTCCAAGAGAAGGACACTGCGGCATTCTGGCGGTTGATCCTGTATTTCTGCGGCATTGCGGCGGTGGCGATCCTCGGCGCGGTGTACCGTTTGTATCTCACGCAGATGCTCACCATTCGCTGGCGGGCCTGGCTCACCGAGCAGCATTTTGCCCGCTGGCTCAACAACAAGAATTACTACCGGCTGGAGCAGGGCGGCTATACCGATAACCCCGACCAGCGGATTTCCGAAGACCTCAACAGTTTCACCTCCAACACACTGGAACTGGGCCTGGGGCTGCTTCGCACGGTCGTCAGCCTAGTGTCGTTCTCGATTATCTTGTGGGGCGTGTCAGGCAGCATCGAAGTGTTCGGCTACACCATCCCTGGCTATATGTTCTGGTGCGCGTGGGTATATGCGGCGGTGGGCAGTTGGCTGACGCACTTGATCGGCCGTCGCCTGATCGGCCTGAATAACAACCAGCAGCGTTTCGAAGCCGACCTGCGTTTTTCCATGGTGCGGGTGCGCGAGAACGCCGAGAGCATCGCGCTGTATGGCGGCGAGCCCAACGAGAATCGTCGCCTGAGCGGTCGTTTCGGCCTGGTCTGGCACAACTTCTGGGACATCATGCGGGTGTCCAAGCGCCTGACGTTCTTCACGTCCGGCTACGGCCAGATCGCGATCATCTTCCCGTTCATCGTCGCCGCGCCGCGTTATTTCGCGGGCAAGATCCAGCTGGGCGAGCTTATGCAGATCAACTCCGCGTTCGGTAACGTGCAGGAGAACTTCAGTTGGTTCATCACCGCCTACGCCAACCTCGCCGCGTGGCGCGCCACCTGTGACCGTCTGCTGAGTTTCCGCCAGGCGATGAGTGACAACGAAGACCGCGTGCCGGCCATCGATGTGCAGAACCAGGGCGACGCGTTGGCGGTCCGCAACCTCGGGTTGGACCTGGCTGACGGGCGTCATCTGCTCGACAACGCCGATATGAATGTGGAACCTGGCGAGCGGGTCATGCTCAGCGGTCGTTCCGGCAGCGGCAAATCCACCCTGTTGCGCGCGATGGGGCATTTGTGGCCTGCGGGGCACGGGACGATCCGGCTTCCGGCGGCGCGCTATTTGTTCCTGCCGCAAAAACCCTACCTGCCGATTGGCAGCCTGCGGGAAGTATTGAGTTATCCACAGGCCGGCGATGTCTACCCCAACGAACGTTATGCACAGGTGCTGGAAACCTGCCGCCTGCCGCACCTGATCCCGCGCCTGGACGAAAGCAACCACTGGCAGCGCATGCTCTCGCCTGGCGAGCAACAACGCCTGGCCTTTGCCCGCGCATTGCTTTATGCACCGCTTTGGTTGTACATGGACGAAGCGACCTCGGCGATGGATGAAGAAGACGAGGCGACGCTGTATCAGGCGCTTATCGACCAGCTGCCGGGCCTGAGCATTGTCAGCGTTGGTCACCGAAGCAGTTTGAAACGGTTCCATCCGCGACATGTGCGTATCGAAAATGGCCAACTGGTGGAGCGCACCGTAACCGTCTGACCACCGAAAAACCTGTGGGAGCGGGCTTGCTCGCGAAGCAGCCGACTCGGTGCCAGCACCCGACTCGCCACTGCACCCCCGGTGATCGTACAACCACGTTGCGCTATGATGTTGTCATTCAGCCGCTTGCCGAGACACAGACACAATGGAAAACCCGATCGACGTACCCCGCCTTCCCCGCAAGCGCCGCAGCCTGGCGCAGGAGCTGGTGACGGTGCTGACCGAGCAGATTCGCGACGGTCTGCTCAAGCGCGGTGATAAATTGCCCACCGAGTCGGCGATCATGGAAGCCCATGGCGTCAGCCGCACCGTGGTGCGCGAGGCGATTTCCCGGTTGCAGGCGGCCGGCCAGGTGGAAACTCGCCATGGCATCGGCACCTTCGTGCTGGACACGCCCAGCCCGAGCGGTTTCCGCATCGACCCGGCCACCGTGGTTACCTTGCGGGACGTGTTGGCGATCCTGGAATTGCGCATCAGCCTGGAAGTGGAATCCGCCGGGCTCGCGGCGCAGCGTCGCAGCGACGAGCAACTGGCGACGATGCGTGCCGCCCTCGACGCCTTGCAGGAAAGCGCCGCCCATGCCAGCGACGCGGTGGCCTCGGACTTCGCCTTCCACCTGGAAATCGCCCTGTCCACCGGCAACCGCTACTTCACCGACATCATGACCCACTTGGGCACCAGCATCATCCCGCGTACCCGGCTGAACTCGGCGCGCCTGGCCCACGACGACCACCAGCACTACATGGACCGCCTGAGCCGTGAGCACGAGGAAATCTACGAAGCCATCGCCCGCCAGGACTCCGACGCCGCCCGTGCGGCCATGCGCTTGCACCTGACCAACAGCCGGGAAAGGCTGCGCCAGGCCCATGAAGAGGCGCAGGCGCAGGGCTAGCTTTTGTCAGTTGAGATGAGGTGAGCCACTGCTTTTGTGGCGAGGGGATTTATCCCCGCTGGGGTGCGAAGCAGCCCCGGAACTGACGCCTCCGTGTGTCATATCTGATTGAGTCGTCGCCTTTCGGGTTGCTGCGCAACCCAGCGGGGATAAATCCCCTCGCCACAGCGGAGCGGTGTCCGGCTTTGTATCCGTGTGCCCGTCTGGACCTACGGCCGGGCCTCGCACGGCCATACGTGGGTTAGGGCCCCATGCCGTAACGGCGCCTACTGGCAGCGTTGACAGTGACGACGAGCGGTCCTGATGCTCGTCCGGCAAGTTTCATCCGTCTTCCAATCTCCTCCAAAGCCCCGGTTTGCAAGGCTGCAAGGCGATTTCCCCTGGGCCAGGCCCCGACAAAAGACGAAATGCAGTTGACGTTCACATTTTAAGTTGTACGATGACCTACAACTTCACATGAAGCTGAACCGTTTCCTACAACACAACATTTGCGTCCAGGGTGTTCGAATAATGAATCCACAAGAACTGAAGTCCATCCTCTCGTCTGGCCTGCTGTCGTTCCCGGTCACCGATTTCACTGCCAATGGCGATTTCAATCGCGACAGCTACATCAAGCGCCTTGAGTGGCTGGCCCCGTACGGCGCCTCTGCACTGTTCGCAGCGGGCGGCACCGGTGAATTCTTCTCCCTGGCCGCCAGCGAGTATTCCCAAGTCATCAAGACGGCTGTCGATACCTGCGCCACCAGCGTGCCAATCCTCGCCGGCGTCGGCGGTGCCACCCGCCAGGCCATCGAGTACGCTCAAGAAGCCGAGCGCCTGGGTGCCAAGGGCCTGTTGCTGCTGCCGCACTACCTGACCGAAGCCAGCCAGGACGGCGTTGCCGCCCACGTTGAAGCCGTGTGCAAATCGGTAAAAATCGGCGTGGTGGTGTACAACCGCAACGTTTGCCGCCTGAACGCCGCTCAGCTGGAGCAACTGGCCGAGCGCTGCCCGAACCTGATCGGCTACAAGGATGGCCTGGGCGATATCGAACTGATGGTGTCGATCCGTCGTCGCCTCGGCGATCGTTTCAGCTACCTGGGCGGCCTGCCGACCGCTGAAGTCTACGCTGCGGCCTACAAGGCCCTGGGCGTGCCGGTCTACTCCTCGGCGGTGTTCAACTACATCCCGAAAGCCGCGATGGACTTCTACCACGCCATTGCCCGCGAAGATCACGCCACTGTCGGCAAGATCATCGACGACTTCTTCCTGCCTTACCTGGACATCCGCAACCGCAAGGCTGGTTACGCGGTGAGCATCGTCAAGGCCGGTGCGAAGATCGTTGGCTATGACGCGGGCCCTGTGCGCACGCCGCTGCCCGCCCTGCTGCCAGAAGAATACGAAGCCCTGGCCGCGCTGATCGACAAGCAAGGCAAGCAGTAACAGACCCGACAAGGCCGCTGAGCAATCAGCGGCTTTTTGCGTAAGGCTTGATCGTTTCCGCGCATCGCGTGGAAATGCAGCCAGGGACGCACTGCGTTCCTAGACAGCTTTTGTGAGAGGAGAAGCTCCGTGGCAGATGCAAAGCGTTTCGATAACTACATCAACGGTGAGTGGGTGGCCGGTGCTGACTATTGCACCAACATTAACCCGTCTGACTTGTCCGATGTCATCGGTGAATACGCCAAGGCTGACGCAGCGCAAGTCAACGCCGCCATCGAAGCCGCCCGCGCCGCGTTCCCGGCCTGGTCGACCTCGGGCATCCAGGCCCGCCATGATGCGCTGGACAAAGTCGGCACCGAGATCCTCGCCCGCCGTGAAGAACTCGGCCAACTGCTGGCCCGGGAAGAGGGCAAGACCCTGCCCGAAGCCATCGGCGAAGTGACCCGCGCCGGCAACATTTTCAAATTCTTCGCCGGTGAATGCCTGCGCCTGTCTGGCGACTACGTGCCATCGGTGCGCCCGGGCGTCAACGTCGAAGTGACCCGCGAAGCCCTCGGCGTGGTTGGCCTGATCACCCCGTGGAACTTCCCGATCGCCATTCCCGCCTGGAAAATCGCCCCGGCCCTGGCCTACGGCAACTGCGTGGTGATCAAGCCCGCCGAGTTGGTGCCGGGCTGCGCCTGGGCCCTGGCCGAGATCATTTCCCGCGCCGGTTTCCCGGCCGGTGCGTTCAACCTGGTGATGGGCAGCGGCCGCGTGGTCGGTGACATCCTGGTCAACAGCCCGAAAGTCGACGGCATCAGCTTCACCGGTTCCGTGGGCGTAGGCCGCCAGATCGCTGTCAACTGCGTGGCGCGCCAGGCCAAGGTGCAGTTGGAAATGGGCGGCAAGAACCCGCAAATCATCCTCGACGACGCCGACCTCAAGCAGGCCGTCGAACTGGCGGTGCAGAGCGCGTTCTACTCCACCGGCCAGCGTTGCACGGCCTCCAGTCGCCTGATCGTCACCGCCGGCATCCACGACAAGTTCGTCGAGGCCATGGCCGAGCGCATGCAGTCGATCAAGGTCGGTCATGCGCTGAAAGCTGGCACCGACATTGGCCCGGTGGTTTCCGAAGCCCAGCTCAGCCAGGATTTGAAGTACATCGACATCGGCCAGAGCGAAGGTGCGCGGCTGGTCAGCGGTGGCGGCCTGGTGACGTGCGACACCGAAGGTTATTTCCTGGCGCCGACTCTGTTCGCCGACAGCGAAGCCTCGATGCGCATCAGCCGCGAAGAGATCTTCGGCCCGGTGGCCAACGTCGTGCGCGTGGCCGACTACGAGGCGGCGCTGGCGATGGCCAACGACACCGAGTTCGGTCTGTCGGCTGGTATTGCTACCACCTCGCTGAAGTACGCCAACCACTTCAAGCGCCATTCCCAGGCGGGCATGGTGATGGTCAACCTGCCAACCGCCGGCGTGGATTACCACGTGCCATTCGGCGGGCGCAAAGGTTCGTCCTATGGTTCGCGTGAGCAAGGTCGCTACGCGCAAGAGTTCTACACCGTGGTGAAGACCGCTTATATCGGCTCCTGATACACCGCAACACACCTGTAGGAGCTGCCGAAGGCTGCGATCTTTTGACTTTCGCTTGGAGCTCAAGTGTCTGGGGCAAGATCGCAGCCTCGTTGCACTCGACAGCTCCTACAGGGCTTAACACAACATTTACCCGCATAAAAATAAATAGTGGGAGTACTGTTACATGCAAGAGACCAAGCCGACCCGCGTCCGCTATTTGATCCTGCTCATGCTGTTTTTGGTGACGACGATCAACTATGCCGACCGCGCCACCATCGCAATTGCTGGCTCCAGCCTGCAAAAAGACCTCGGCATCGATGCCGTCACCCTCGGTTATATCTTCTCCGCTTTCGGCTGGGCCTACGTGGCCGGGCAGATTCCCGGCGGCTGGCTGCTCGACCGTTTCGGCTCGAAAAAAATCTATGCCTTGAGCATTTTCACCTGGTCGCTGTTCACCGTGCTGCAGGGCTATGTCGGTGAATTCGGCGTGTCCACGGCCGTGGTTGCGCTGTTCATGCTGCGCTTTTTGGTGGGGTTGGCCGAAGCGCCTTCGTTCCCGGGCAACGCCCGGATCGTCGCCGCCTGGTTCCCTACCGCAGAACGCGGCACCGCCTCGGCGATCTTCAACTCGGCGCAGTATTTCGCCACCGTGTTGTTCGCACCGCTGATGGGCTGGATCGTCTACCGCTTCGGCTGGCAGCACGTGTTCATCGTGATGGGCGTGATCGGCATCGTGTTCTCGTTGATCTGGTTGAAAGTGATCTACAGTCCGCGTCAGCATCCGATGATCAACGAGGCCGAGTTCAATCACATCGCTGCCAACGGCGCGATGGTCGACATGGACCAGGACAAGGGCAAGGATAAAAAAACCGACGGTCCGAAGTGGGATTACATCCGCCAACTGCTGACCAACCGCATGATGCTCGGCGTATACCTGGGCCAGTACTGCATCAACGGCATCACCTACTTCTTCCTGACCTGGTTCCCGGTGTACCTGGTGCAGGAACGCGGCATGACCATCCTCAAGGCCGGTTTCATCGCCTCCTTGCCGGCCATCTGCGGGTTTATCGGTGGCGTCCTCGGCGGGGTGATTTCCGACTACCTGCTGCGCAAGGGCCACTCGCTGACCTTCGCCCGCAAGGCGCCGATCATCGCCGGCCTGCTGGTGTCGAGCAGCATCGTGGCGTGCAACTACGTCGACATCGAATGGATGGTGGTGGGCTTCATGGCCCTGGCGTTCTTCGGTAAAGGCGTCGGCGCACTGGGCTGGGCGGTGGTGTCCGACACCTCGCCAAAACAGATCGCCGGAGTGAGCGGCGGCCTGTTCAACACCTTCGGCAACCTGGCGTCGATCACTACGCCAATCGTCATCGGCTACATCATCAGTTCCACCGGTTCGTTCAAATGGGCGCTGGTGTTCGTCGGTTGCAACGCGCTGATGGCGGTGTTCAGCTACCTGGTCATCGTGGGCCCGATCAAGCGTGTGGTGCTCAAGGAACCCACGGCCAAGGATGCCGATATCTCCAGCCTGTCTGAAGCCAAATCCTGAGGAATGGCGTCCATGAATCTGATTGAACATGCCGATTCGCCCCGTTACATCCGCTTGCACGAGCGGGACAACGTGGTGATCGTCGTCAACGACCAGGGCGTACCGGCCGGGACCGAATTCCCGGACGGCCTGGTCACCGTCGACTTCGTGCCGCAGAGCCACAAGGTTACCCTGGTGGACATTCCCGAGGGCGGCGAGGTGATTCGCTACGGCCAGGTCATCGGCTACGCGCTGCAACCGATCCCTCGCGGCAGTTGGGTCAAGGAAGACCAGTTGCGCATGCCTACCGCGCCGCCACTGGACAGCTTGCCGTTGTCCACCGACGTGCCGGTGGCCGATGCGCCGCTGGAGGGCTACACCTTCGAGGGTTACCGCAACGCCGACGGCACCGTCGGCACGCGCAACATCCTCGGTATCACCACCACGGTGCAGTGCGTGACCGGTGTGCTGGACCATGCGGTCAAGCGCATCAAGGACGAACTGCTGCCCAAGTACCCGAACGTCGATGACGTGGTGGCGCTGACCCACAGCTATGGCTGTGGCGTGGCGATCACCGCCACCGACGCCTACATCCCGATTCGCACCGTGCGCAACCTGGCGCGCAACCCGAACCTGGGGGGCGAGGCACTGGTGATCAGCCTGGGCTGCGAGAAATTGCAGGCCGGGCAGGTGATGCATGAAGGCGACAGCTCGGTGGACCTCAGCGAGCCGTGGCTGTATCGCTTGCAGGATTCCAGTCACGGTTTCACCGAGATGATCGAACAGATCATGGAGCTGGCCGAGACCCGCCTGAAGACACTCGACCAACGTCGCCGCGAAACCGTGCCCGCCTCGGAGCTGATCCTGGGCATGCAGTGCGGTGGCAGCGAAGCGTTTTCCGGTATCACCGCCAACCCGGCCCTGGGCTATGCCTCGGACCTGTTGCTGCGGGCCGGTGCGACGGTGATGTTTTCCGCAGTCACCGAAGTACGCGATGCGATCTACCTGCTGACCTCCCGGGCGCAAACCGAGGAAGTCGCCCAGGAGCTGGTGCGGGAAATGGACTGGTACGACCGTTACCTGGCCATGGGCGAAGCCGATCGCAGTGCCAACACCACACCGGGCAACAAGAAGGGCGGGCTGTCGAACATCGTCGAGAAGTCCCTGGGCTCGATCGTCAAGTCTGGCAGCAGCGCAATCAACGGCGTGCTTGGCCCGGGCGAGCGATTCAAGCAAAAGGGCCTGATTTTCTGCGCCACACCGGCCAGCGATTTTGTCTGCGGCACGTTGCAACTGGCGGCGGGGATGAACTTGCATGTATTCACCACCGGCCGGGGCACACCGTACGGCCTGGCGATGGCGCCAGTGGTAAAGGTCTCGACCCGTACCGAACTGGCCCAGCGCTGGCCGGACCTGATCGACATCGACGCCGGCCGCATCGCCACTGGACGGGCGACCATCGAGGAACTGGGTTGGGAGCTGTTTCACTACTACCTGGACGTGGCCAGCGGCAAGAAACAGACCTGGGCCGAGCGGCACAAGCTGTACAACGACATCACCTTGTTCAACCCGGCGCCGATTACCTGATCCGGCGCTGATCGCGAGCAAGCTCGCTCCCACAGGGAGGTGGGGTGAGTGTGGGTTTTGCGATCGCAGGAGAACCAGTGTGGGAGCGAGCTTGCTCGCGATGGGGGCGGTACATTCAGCATTGATGCAAGCTGACCCGGCGCCTTCGCGAGCAAGCTCGCTCCCACAGGGGGATATGGGGTGAGTGTGGATTTGTGTTCGACGCAGGACAAATGTGGGAGCGAACTTGCTCGCGATAGCGCTCTAACAGACGCCAATGCCGTGAGTGGCTTATCATTAGCCACCTAACGACACCCTTCTCAAGGTTCCCGGCATGCTGGCAATTTTCCTCGAAACCCTGAACGTCACCGCGCCGGTGTTCGCCATGCTGTTTCTGGGGACGCTGCTCAAGCGCATCGACTGGATCAACGACAACTTCATCCACATCGCCTCGTCCCTGGTGTTCAACGTCACCATGCCGGCGCTGTTGTTCCTTGGCATCCTGCACGCCGACCTGCACGCGGCGTTGCAGCCTGACCTGCTGATTTATTTCTCCATCGCCACCCTGGTGAGCTTTGCAATGGCCTGGGGCTGGGCCATCTGGCGTTGCCCGCGCGAAGACCGCGGCATCTACACACAGGGCGCGTTTCGCGGCAACAACGGTGTGATCGGCCTGGCGCTGGCGGCGAGCATGTATGGCGACTACGGGATTTCCCTGGGTTCGATTCTCGCGGCGCTGGTGATCCTGTTCTACAACACCTTGTCGACCATCGTGCTGGCGGTCTACAGCCCGGTGATCAAGTCCGATCCGTGGAGCATCTGCAAAAGCGTGATCAGCAACCCGCTGATCATCAGTGTGATCGCCGCCGCGCCGTTCGCCTATTGGCAGATCGGCCTGCCGAACTGGTTCGAGACCTCGGCCAAATACCTGTCGCAAATGACCTTGCCCCTGGCGCTGATCTGCATCGGCGGCACGCTGTCCCTGGCGGCCCTGCGCAAGAGCGGCAAGATGGCCCTGAGTTCGAGCCTGGTGAAAATGGTCGGCCTGCCGCTGGTGACCACCCTCGGTGCGTGGCTCTGGGGCTTTCGCGGGGCGGAACTGGGGATCCTCTTCCTGTACTTCGGCAGCCCCACCGCGGCGGCCAGTTTCGTCATGGCCCGGGCGGCCGATGGCAACCATGAACTGGCGGCGGCGATCATCGTCATCACCACCTTGATGGCGGCGATTACCACCAACCTGGGGATCTTTGTGTTGCAGTGGGGTGGGTGGATCTAGCTTCAGGTTTGCAGCGCTCTTTCGTTCCATTCGCGAGCAAGCCCGCTCCCACATTCGCTCGCATTTCCATGGAAGAACGCAGTCAATGTGGGAGCGGGCTTGCTCGCGAAGAGGCCTGGCCTGTCACCGCAAGGCTTGGGCCTTCACTCAGGTTTCTGGTAGCTATCGATCACTTCCTGCGCCGCCCGAAACGCATCGATCGCCGCCGGCACGCCCGCATACACCGCGCAATGCAGCAACGCCTCGCGAATCTCCTCAACGGTGCAGCCATTGTTCAGCGCGCCGCGCACGTGGCCCTTGAGTTCCTGGGGGCACTTGAGGGCGGTGAGGGCGGCGAGGGTGATCAGGCTGCGGGTCTTCAGCGGCAGGCCTTCGCGGCTCCAGACACTGCCCCAGGCGTGCTCATTGACGAAGTCCTGCAATGGCTGGGTGAACTCGGTGGCATTGCCCAGGGCGCGGTCGACGAACGCATCGCCCATCACTTGGCGGCGCATGTCGAGGCCGGTCTTTGGAGTGTCGGTCATGGCAAATCCCTCTTGTGGTGTTGGCGGCGCCAGGCGCGCAGGGAGGTGAACAGCAAAAACGCGAGCAGGGCCGGCAGCACGTAGAACAGCATCAGTCGTTCCAGTTGGCCGGCCAGGGGCATGCCGGTGGTGAACGAGATCACGTGCAGCCCATAGGCCGTGTACAAGCCCAGGAACAGCAGGCCTTCGGCGCGAGTGACGCGGTAGCCGGAATAGAACACCGGCAGGCACAGCACCGCCACGCCGAGCATCACCGGCAGGTCGAAATCCAGGGCGTTCGGCGACACCGACAGTGGCGTGGGCGCGGTGAGGGCGGTCACACCGAGCACGCCCAGCAGGTTGAACAGGTTACTGCCGATCACGTTGCCCACCGCAATGTCCCGCTGGCCGCGCAGGGCGGCGAGCAGCGAGGTGGCCAGCTCCGGCAGCGAGGTGCTGACGGCGACGATGGTCAGGCCGATGATGCGTTCCGAAAGCCCGAGGTCCGTCGCCACTTCCACCGCCGCGCCCAGCAACAGGTGGCCGGCGAATATCAGCATGGTCAGGCCCGCCGCAATCATCAGCACACTCTTGACCCAGGACATGTGGGCCACGTCGCCGCCCACCGGGTGCGGTCGCGCCGAGTGCCGGGACTGGCGCAACAACAGCCCGAGGTACACCGCCAGGGCCAGCAGCAGCCAGGCGCCATCCAAGCGGGTCAGTTCCTCATTCAATGCCAGCACGAACACCAGCAGGCTGGCGCCGATCATCAACGGGATGTCCAGACGCACCAGTTGGCGCGAGACGCGCAACGGAATGATCAGCGCCGACAGCCCCAGCGTGACGAGGATGTTGAAGATGCTGCTGCCGATCACACTGCCCACGGCGATGTCGGCGTTTTGCGCCAGGGTCGCCTGCAGGCTGACGGCCATTTGTGGCGCGCTGCTGCCGAACGCGACGACGGTCAGGCCGATGATCAGCGGTCGTACCTGCAGGCGTGCCGCCAGGCCCACGGCGGCGCGCACCAACAGCTCGGCGCCGCCGATCAGCAACAGCAGGGCGCCGAACAACTCGATCAGGCTGAGCAGCGGTAGGGCGGTGAGTAGGGAAATGGCCGGGCTCCGTCTATCAGTCGTCGAGGGCTTGCACACGCACCCGGGCAGTGCCGCTGCGCAACATGCCCAGTTGCTCGGCGGCTTCGCGGGACACATCGATCAAACGGCCACGAGTATACGGGCCGCGGTCGTTGATGCGGACCACGACGCTGTCGTTGTTTTTCAGGTTGGTGACTTTCACCCGGGTGCCGAACGGCAACTGGCGATGGGCGGCGGTCAGGCCATGCTGGTTGAAACGCTCGCCGCTGGCGGTGCGCTTGCCATGGTGCCGGGCACCGTAATAAGAAGCGACGCCGGTCTGGTCGTAGCCGTGTGGATCGACCGTCCCGCTCTGGCTGGCGCAACCGGCCAGCAGGGACAGCAGGGCGCAGGCGCCGAGGAGACGCTTCATGTAGGGGCTTCCCACATCAGTGTGGTTGTGAAAGTTATTGTGGCGAGGGAGCTTGCTCCCGCTGGGTCGCGCAGCGGCCCCCAACAATCTGTTGCCAGACATAGGGGGCCGCTGCCCCCCCCCAGGCTCTTATAAACATCAGGCGCTGCCGACGAAGAGG
>NZ_JABAEE010000049.1:0-53589 GCF_023701885.1 Pseudomonas sp. CG7
GCCCAGAACCCACCCTTGCAGGGCCGCCAATTGTTCGTGATCGGCGACTCTCACGCGGCGGCCTATCGCACCATGCTCAGCCTCGCATCACGGCAACTCGGCTTCAAAGTTCGGGAATATGAACGCGGCGGCTGCGCGGTGGTCAGCCTCATGGCGCCCGATCCGCAAGGTGCCTGCGCCCGAGCTCGGGAAAAGGCCCTGAGCGACATCGAAGCACGGGCAAGACCCGGTGACATTGTGTTCCTGGCGTCGCTGCGAATGCCGGAGCTGGCTGGGCGCAACTGGGCTCGCAGCGAAGAGGAAGCATGGGGGGAAGCCCTTTCCGAGCTGACGTCCGAACAGATTGAAGGCGCCCGGATTGCCGCCGAAGCGGTGCTGACACGCTTGATGACCGCCAAGGTGCGGGTACTGATCAATGCGCCCATGCCTCTGTTCAAGGCGCCGCCCTATCGCTGTTCGGACTGGTTCAACCGGATGAATCCCATCTGCACCCCGGGATTCACCATTGCGCGGCAACACATCGAGCAACTGCGAACGGCGCAAATGACCCTGCTCGATCATTTGACCGGCCAGTATCCGACGCTGCTTGTCTGGGACCCGCTCCCCCTGTTGTGCCCAGGCGCAACCTGTTCTGCCTACGACGATGATAAACCACTCTTCCGCGATGCCGATCACTTGAGCGGGCACGGCAACCGCGTCCTTGCGCCGTCCTTCACACAAACGTTGCTCAATGGCTGGAAGAACGCCAGCTGACCTCTACCGTCAATTCAGGCGCCAGGCGGCAAGGCCCAGGCACAACCAGCCGATCAGGAACGCTACGCCGCCGAACGGGGTGATAATGCCCAGCTTGCTGATACCCGTGAGTGTCAACAGGTACAGGCTGCCGGAGAACAACAGGATGCCAACCACAAATGAAATCCCGGCCCAGGTGACGATGCGACCGGGAATATGCGTGGCCAGCAGCGCAACGCCCAGCAACGCCAGGGTGTGGACCAACTGGTAGGTGACGCCGGTGTGGAAAATCGCCAGGTAATCGGCGCTCAGGCGGTTTTTCAGGCCATGGGCGGCAAATGCTCCCAAGGCGACGCCGGTGAAGCCGAAAAAAGCCGCCAGCATCAGAAAGCTACGCAACATGGGAACTCCAGTCAGACTCGGTGGGCAGGGTCTGTATAATGGCCCGCTCGACGGGTTCGGCCAAGCCATCTCTATGCTGCGTACATTGTTTCGACGATTCCTTAAAGCCCTGCTCTGGTTCGCCGTCGGCAGCGTTGTGCTTGTGCTGCTGTTTCGCGTGGTGCCGACACCGTTCACCGCGCTGATGATCGAGCGCAAGGTTGAATCCTGGTTCAACGGCGAGCCGATCGACCTGCAGCGCGACTGGCAACCTTGGGAGCAGATATCCGACAGCCTCAAGGTTGCGGTAATTGCTGGCGAAGACCAGAAATTCCCCGAACACTGGGGCTTCGACATCGGTGCGATCCAGGCCGCCTTCGCCCACAATGGCCGTGGCGGTTCGATTCGCGGCGCCAGCACCCTCAGCCAACAAGTCTCGAAAAACCTGTTCCTGTGGTCGGGCCGCAGCTGGCTGCGCAAAGGCCTGGAGGCCTGGTTCACCGCACTGATCGAAGTGTTCTGGCCCAAGCAGCGGATCCTCGAGGTGTACCTCAATAGCGTGGAGTGGGACGACGGCGTGTTTGGAGCGGAAGCGGCGGCGCGGCATCACTTTCGCGTGGGCGCGGGTGCATTGTCCCGGCAACAGGCCAGCCTGTTGGCGGCGGTGTTGCCCAACCCGCGAAAATGGAGCGCAAGCCGGCCGAGCCCCTACGTGCTACGGCGGGCGGGTTGGATTCGCCAGCAGATGAGCCAGTTGGGGGGCGCCGGTTATTTGCTGGAGCTCGATCGGGCGCGGCGGGCGCCTTGGGCGCAGTAGCCGCACTGAATACCCCTGTGGCAGCGAGCTTGCTCGCGATGACAATTGAGCACTCAGTAGAGATGTCGACTGACCCACCGCCATCGCGAGCAAGCTCGCTCCCACAAGGGACCCGGGTCGAATCCAACACCGCGCACAAACAAAAACGCCCCGATCATCACTGATCGGGGCGTTTTTTATTGTCGCTATCGCAGGTCAAGCCGCGATCGAGACCTTGAGCTTGTTCATCGCGCTCTTCTCAAGCTGGCGAATCCGCTCGGCCGACACGTTGTACTTCTGCGCCAGGTCGTGCAGCGTGGCTTTTTCCTCGGCCAGCCAGCGCTGGTAGAGGATGTCGCGGCTGCGCTCGTCCAGCACTTCCAGTGCTTCGTGCAGGTTGGTGTTGGAGTTGTCGCTCCAGTCGGCGTCTTCCAGTTGACGCGCCGGGTCGTAGCGGTGGTCTTCCAGGTAGTTGGCCGGCGATTGGAAAGCGCTGTCGTCGTCCGCTTCAGCGGCCGGGTCGAAGGCCATGTCATGGCCGGTCAGGCGGCTTTCCATCTCGCGCACTTCCCGAGGCTCCACGCCCAGGCTTTCGGCAACGCGATGGACTTCCTCGTTGTTCAGCCAGGCCAGACGCTTCTTCTGGCTGCGCAGGTTGAAGAACAGTTTGCGCTGGGCCTTGGTGGTCGCGACTTTCACGATGCGCCAGTTACGCAAGATGAACTCGTGGATTTCCGCCTTGATCCAGTGCACGGCAAACGACACCAGGCGTACACCCATTTCCGGGTTGAAACGCTTGACCGCCTTCATCAGGCCAACGTTGCCTTCCTGGATCAGGTCGGCCTGGGCCAGCCCGTAGCCGGAATAGCTGCGGGCGATATGTACGACAAAACGCAGGTGGGCGAGCACCATCTGCCGAGCCGCCTCAAGATCCTGCTCATAGTAGAGACTCTCGGCCAGTTCACGCTCCTGCTCGGGGGTCAGCAGCGGGATGCTGTTGACCGTGTGCACATAGGCCTCCAGGTTCGCACCCGGGACCAGAGCATAAGCAGGTTGCAAAGAAGTGGTCATACGAAAAAACCTCCAACTTACATAACTCGTGCAGTTCAGCACTGCGAAAATTGACCGGGAACCGTAGGACAAGTTCCCACAAAAACCGAAAGGTCAATACGCGCAAAAAACACTATTTTGGCGCAAGCTCACGCAAGTGGCGTGCGACCGCAATCCATGCACCGATATAACCCAACAGCACCGCGCCAAGCAAGAGCGACAGACCGTCGGCGACTGGCACTCCGGCCAGCGAGAAATCACTGCCGTACAAACCGGCCAGCCCCACTACCGCATCGTTCAGCCAGTCCAGGCCAAACGCCAATACGCCCCAAGACAGAATGCCGGCACCGAAGCCATACAGCGCCCCCATATAAAGGAAGGGCCTGCGTACATAACTGTCCGTACCGCCGACGAGTTTAATCACTTCTATCTCGGTGCGGCGGTTTTCAATATGAAGACGAATGGTATTGCCTATCACCAAAAGTAATGCAGAAACCAGCAGCACTGTCAGACCGAAGACAAACCGGTCGCCCAGCTTGAGGATCGCCGCCAGACGCTCGACCCAGACTAGATCAAGTTGCGCCTGTTGTACCTTCGGCAACTCGGAAAGTCTTTGTCTTAATGCTTCAAGGGCCGGCTTGTCGACCTCGTTCGGCGTCACCAGCACCACGCCTGGCAGCGGATTCTCCGGCAATTCCTTGAGGGCATCGCCCAGGCCGGACTGCTGTTGGAACTCTTCAAGCGCCTGCTCGCGCCCGATGTATTCGGCATCGGACACGCCTGGCATGGCCTTGATTTGCTCACGCAACGCCTGGCCTTCACCAGGGCTGGCGTCCATCTGCAGGTACAGGGAAACCTGAGCGGCGCGCTGCCAGGAACCGCCGAGGCGCTCCACATTATTTAGCAATAATGACAGCCCCATGGGCAGGCTCAAGGCAACCGCCATCACCATGCAGGTAAAGAAGCTGCCGATGGGCTGCTTGCCCAGGCGCCGCAGGCTGTCCAGCAAACTGGCGCGATGGCTTTCGATCCAGGCGCGCAGCAGCGTGGCGAAGTCCGGGCCGTCGTCATCGTCGCGCTTTTTCTTTTGCGGCTGCGGATCGGAGGCCTTCGGGGCCACGCGTTCGGCCACTTTCGGGCTGCGAGTAGCACTCATGCGCCGGCCTCCCCGTCACCGATCAGTCGACCGCGTTGCAAGGTGAGCATGCGGTGACGCATGCGTGCGATCAGGGCCAGGTCGTGACTGGCGATCAGCACGCTGGTGCCCAGGCGGTTGATGTCTTCGAACACACCCATGATTTCCGCCGCCAGGCGCGGATCGAGGTTACCGGTGGGTTCGTCCGCCAGCAGCAAGGCCGGGCGATGGACGATGGCGCGGGCGATGCCGACGCGCTGTTGCTGGCCGGTGGACAGGTCGCCTGGGTACAGGTCGGTCTTGTCCGACAGGGCCACGCGCTCCAGGGCCGAATCCACGCGTTTGATGATCTCGGCCTTGGACAAGCCGAGGATCTGCAACGGCAACGCCACGTTGTTGAACACCGTGCGGTCGAACAGTAATTGGTGATTCTGGAACACCACGCCGATCTGCCGCCGCAGATAGGGGATCTGGGCATTGCTGATGGTGCTCAGGTCCTGGCCGGCCAGCAGCAGTTTGCCAGTGGACGGTCGTTCCATCGCCAGCAACAGGCGCAGCAGGGTACTTTTACCGGCGCCGGAATGGCCGGTGACAAACAGAAACTCGCCCCGACGGACCCGAAAGCTCAGCTCATGCAAGCCGACGTGACCGTTCGGATAGCGTTTACCGACCTGTTCGAAACGAATCATGAATGCTCCCGCTCGGCAAACAGTGCCTGGACAAAGGGCTCGGCTTCAAAGGTGCGCAAATCGTCGATGCCTTCGCCCACGCCGATGTAGCGAATGGGCAGGCCGAACTGCTTGGCCAGGGCGAAAATCACCCCGCCCTTGGCCGTGCCGTCGAGCTTGGTCAAGGCCAGCCCGGTCAGTTCGACGGTCTGGTTGAATTGCTTGGCCTGGTTGATGGCGTTCTGACCGGTACCGGCGTCCAGCACCAGCAGCACTTCGTGGGGCGCGTCAGCGTCGAGCTTGCCGATCACCCGGCGCACCTTTTTCAATTCTTCCATCAGGTTGTCTTTGGTGTGCAGGCGACCGGCGGTGTCGGCGATCAGCACATCGATGCCACGGGCCTTGGCCGCTTGTACAGCGTCGAAGATCACCGAGGCGGAGTCGGCACCGGTGTGCTGGGCGATCACCGGGATCTTGTTGCGCTCGCCCCACACTTGCAGCTGTTCGACCGCGGCGGCGCGGAAGGTGTCGCCCGCGGCCAGCATGACTTTCTTGCCTTCGAGCTGCAGCTTCTTGGCCAGCTTGCCGATGGTGGTGGTCTTGCCGGCGCCGTTGACGCCAACGACCAGGATCACGAACGGCTTGTTCTGCGAGGCAACGACCAGGGGTTTTTCCACCGGCTTGAGCAGGCTGGTCAGCTCGCCTTGCAGGGATTTGTACAGGGCATCGGCGTCGGTCAGCTGCTTGCGCGCGACCTTCTGGGTCAGGCTCTGGATGATCACCGACGTGGCCTCGACACCGACATCGGCGGTCAGCAGGCGGGTTTCGATGTCTTCCAGCAATTCGTCATCGATGACTTTCTTGCCCAGGAACAGGCTGGCCATGCCTTCGCCGATGCTGGCGCTGGTCTTGGACAGGCCCTGCTTGAGGCGGGCGAAGAAGCCGACCTTGTTTTCTTCGGCCGTGCGTGGCGGCTCGGCCGGAGTCGGAACCTCAGCCGGCGCAGGCTCTGGCTCAGGAACGGGTTGAGGCGCGGCGGGCGTAATGACGGACGCTGGCGCGTCGGCAACCGGCGCCTCGACCGGCTTCTCAACAGGTTGCGTCGTTGCCGGAATCGGTGGCGGGGTATGCGCAACCTCGTCCTCGACCAGTGCGACCGGCTCTTCCGCCACCGGCAAGGTCAGCCAAGGGGTTTGCCCGGCCGGCGGGGTCAGCGGCTGTTCGGCCACTGGCTCAGGCGCGGCTTCAGGCTCCGGCTCGACCGGCTGCAGCACCGGCTCGGCGATCGGCAGGACGATGGGCGCGGCCTCTTCGGCCACTGTCTCGGCGGCGGGCTCAGGCAGCGCGTCTGGCTGTTCGCCGACGGTTTCCTGCGGCTTCTTGCGCAGCCATCCGAACAGGCTTTTTTTCTCGCCAGCCGCAGCTGGGGTCTTCTTGTCGTCGTTGGAACCAAACATGGAGGACGGCTATCTCACGGTAGCGACGCGCCACGAGGGCGCCTCGGTGATAAATATTCGATGCTGAACAGACTGCGTTTCATCCAGCTTGTTCACGCGCAACATTTTGTCGAAGCGTCCCCAGGACGCCTCAAAGTCGATTTTTTCGAAGGACTGGTACGGCATCATCGGCGAAAACGCCGGGATCAACGAGCAAACCCAGCGTTTCTCCGTAGAACCCAGACAACCCCGGGCCGATAAAAGGCCCGATAGGCGTGGCCGCCAGTAAAACGGATCAGTATCCTAGCACCCTCTCGCCCGCCGACGCTAAGACCTAGCGGGCAACCCAACAGGTTTAAACACGAATGAATGCTCTTGCCCGCCGCGCCGCAGGCCTGCTGCTCAGCACAGTTTGTCTGCCCTTTTCAGCCTTGGCTGCCGACCCACAACCCACCCATGAATTCACCCTCGACAACGGCCTGAAGGTCGTCGTGCGCGAAGACCATCGCGCGCCGGTGGTGGTGTCCCAGGTCTGGTACAAGGTGGGATCGAGCTACGAAACGCCAGGCCAGACCGGTTTGTCCCACGCCCTCGAACACATGATGTTCAAGGGCAGTGAAAAAGTCGGCCCCGGCGAAGCGTCGCTGATCCTGCGCGACCTGGGCGCCGAAGAGAACGCCTTTACCAGCGATGACTTCACCGCCTACTACCAGGTGCTGGCCCGTGACCGCCTGGGCGTGGCCTTCGAATTGGAAGCCGATCGCATGGCCAGCCTGCGCCTGCCGCCGGAGGAATTCAGCCGCGAGATCGAGGTGATCAAGGAAGAGCGGCGCATGCGCACCGACGACAAGCCCATGTCCAAGGCCTACGAGCGCTTCAAGGCCATGGCTTACCCGGCCAGCGGCTACCACACGCCGACCATCGGCTGGATGGCCGACCTGGACCGGATGACCGTCGAAGAGCTGCGTCACTGGTACCAATCCTGGTACACCCCGAACAACGCGACCCTGGTGGTGGTTGGCGACGTCACGCCGGATGAGGTCAAGTCCCTGGCCCAGCGTTATTTCGGCCCGATTGCCCGGCGCGCGGTGCCGGTCGCGAAAATCCCCTTGGAGCTGGCCGAACCCGGCGAGCGCCAGATCACCCTGCATGTGCAGACCCAACTGCCCAGCGTGATGCTGGCTTTCAACGTGCCCAGCATCGCCACCACGACAGACAAGGCGTCGGTCAATGCCCTGCGGCTGATTTCGGCCTTGCTGGACGGCGGCTACAGCGGTCGGATCCCGACCCAGCTGGAGCGCGGCGAAGAATTGGTGTCCGGCGGTTCGTCGAGCTACGACGCCTTCACCCGTGGCGACACGCTGTTCACCTTGTCGGCAACGCCCAACACGCAGAAAAACAAAACCCTGGCCCAGGCCGAAGCCGGCCTGTGGCGCTTGCTCGAACAGTTGAAAACCACCGCCCCGCCCGCCGAGGAACTGGAACGCGTGCGCGCCCAGGTCATCGCCGGCCTGGTGTATGAGCGCGAATCGATCACCAGCCAGGCCACCGCCATCGGCCAGCTGGAAACCGTCGGTTTGTCCTGGAAGCTGATGGACACCGAACTCGCCGAACTGCAAAGCGTGACCCCGCAGGACATCCAGAAGGCAGCCCAGCTGTATTTCACCCGCTCGCGTCTAAGCGTTGCGCACATCCTGCCCGAGGAGAAAGCTCATGAGTGAGCGAAAATCATCGCGCCTGGTGCCGATCGGCCTGGTGTCGATCGCCCTGGCCTGCGCCCTGGCCTTTTACCTGACGCCGTCCAGCGACTCCAACGCCAGCCAGGCCTTGGACAAGGCCAAGTCCGGCAACAAGCTGCAATCCTTGGCTGAACTGAACGACAAGGCGCCCAGCCGGCGCCAGCTCGACGTGCAAACCTGGCAAACCGCCGACGGCGCCAAGGTGCTGTTCGTCGAAGCCCGGGAATTGCCGATGTTCGACCTGCGCCTGACCTTCGCCGCCGGCAGCAGCCAGGACGGCGACGCCCCTGGCCTCGCCCTGCTGACCAACGCCATGCTCAACGAAGGCGTGGCCGGCAAGGATGTCAGCGCCATCGCCCAAGGCTTCGAAAGCCTCGGCGCGGACTTCGGCAACGGTGCCTACCGGGACATGGCCGTGGCGTCCCTGCGCAGCCTCAGCGTGGTCGACAAACGTGAGCCTGCCTTGAAGCTGTTCGCCGAAGTCGTCGGCAAACCGACCTTCCCCGCCGACTCCTTTGCCCGTATCAAGAATCAGATGCTGGCCGGCTTCGAGTACCAGAAGCAGAACCCCGGCAAACTGGCGGGCCTGGAACTGATGAAACGCCTGTACGGCGAGCATCCTTATGCCCACTCCAGCGACGGCACCGCCGAGAGCATTCCACCGATCACCCTGGCCCAGGCCCGGGCGTTCCACGCCAAGGCCTATGCCGCCGGCAACGCCGTGATCGCACTGGTGGGGGACTTGTCCCGCGCCGAAGCAGAAGCGATTGCCAACCAGGTTTCCACCGCGCTGCCCAAAGGCCCGGCCCTGGCGAAAACCCCGCCACCGGTGGAGCCGAAGGCGAGCATCGGTCACATCGAGTTTCCGTCCAAGCAGACCAACCTGATGCTCGCGCAACTGGGCATCGACCGCGACGATCCGGACTATGCCGCCGTGTCCCTGGGCAACCAGATCCTCGGCGGCGGTGGCTTCGGCACGCGGTTGATGACTGAAGTTCGCGAAAAGCGCGGCCTGACCTACGGCGTGTACTCCGGTTTCACGGCGATGCAGGCCCGCGGCCCGTTCATGATCAATTTGCAAACCCGTGCAGAGATGAGCGAAGGCACTTTGAAACTGGTGCAGGACGTGTTCGCCGACTACCTCAAGAACGGTCCGACCCAAAAAGAACTCGATGACGCCAAGCGCGAGCTGGCCGGTAGCTTCCCGCTGTCCACCGCCAGCAACGCCGACATCGTCGGCCAGCTCGGCGCCATGGGGTTCTACGACTTGCCGCTGAGCTACCTGGAGGACTTCATGCGCCAGTCCCAGGAACTGACCGTCGAGCAGGTCAAGGCCGCGCTGAACAAACACCTGAGCACCGACAAGATGGTTATCGTCACTGCCGGCCCGAGCGTGCCGCAAAAGCCGTTGCCGCCCCCCACTGACAAACCTGCCGAGCAGCCGCTCGGGGTTCCGGAGCACTAATGGCCCGCCCATCCAATTCCAGCAAGAAACCCGTGCACAACGGTGTGAACCAGTTGCGCATCATCGGCGGCGAATGGCGCAGCCGGCGCCTGAGCTTTCCGGATGCCCCGGGCTTGCGCCCGACCCCGGACCGCGTGCGGGAAACCCTGTTCAACTGGCTCGCGCCCTACGTGGCGGGTGCCCGGGTGCTCGACCCGTTCGCCGGCAGCGGCGCGCTGTTCCTCGAAGCCTTGTCCCGCGGCGCCGCCATGGGCCAGGCCCTGGACGCCAGCAATCTGGCGGTCTCCAGCCTGAAGGAGCACCTGGGCACCCTGCGCTGCACCGTCGGCCAGGTGCAAACCGCCGATGCGCTGCGATACCTCGACAGCCAACCGGCAACACCTTTCGACCTGGTATTCCTCGACCCGCCGTTCAACCAGAACCTGTTGCCGACGGTCTGCGCCTTGCTCGAAGAACGCCAGTGGCTGGCCGAGGATGCCTGGGTCTACACTGAAAGCGAGACCGCCCCGTCCACCCTGGGCTTGCCGGGCAACTGGCGCTTGCACCGCGAGCAGAAATCCGGACGGGTGTATTACGCGTTGTGGCAGCGTTTGACAAAGGACATGGGCTGAACGGCTGACCCGTACATCGAGAATAATAATGATGTCCGCCGCACCTGAACGTTTCGTCCCTGCTACGGGCCTTGGCAATCCGCACCTGCAAACCTTGTGGGGCCCCTTGTGGCGCCCGACCACCCACATCGCGCGCCAACGCGAGCGCTTGTGGTTGGAAGACGGTGATTTCCTCGACCTCGACTGGCATGGCCCCCACAGCGCCGAGGCCCCCTTGGTGCTGGTGCTGCACGGGCTGACCGGCTCTTCCAATTCGCCCTACGTGGTCGGGTTGCAGCAGGCGCTCGGTCGCCAGGGCTGGGCCAGTGCGGCGTTGAACTGGCGCGGCTGCTCGGGGGAGCCGAACCTGTTGCCCCGCAGCTATCACTCGGGCGCCAGTGAAGACCTGGCCGCCGCCATCGCCCACTTGCGCGCCCGACGGCCCTTGGCGCCGCTGTTTGCGGTGGGCTATTCGTTGGGCGGCAATGTGATGCTCAAGCACCTGGGAGAAACCGCCGGCGACAGCCAGTTGCAAGGGGCGGTGGCGGTCTCGGTACCGTTTCGCCTCGCCCAGTGCGCCGATCGCATCGGCCAGGGTTTTTCCAAGCTCTACCAGGCCCATTTCATGCGGCAACTGGTGGCCTATGTGCGCAACAAGCAACGCCAGTTCCAGCACGACGGGCGTCACGAAGGCCTGGCGACCCGGGCGGCGCTGGGTCCGCTGGAGAACATGCGCACCTTCTGGGACTTTGACGGCCGGGTAACGGCGCCGCTGCATGGGTTCTCCGACGCAGCGGATTACTACCGCCGCGCCTCCAGCCGCTATTTCATGGCAGGTATCAGCACGCCGACCCTGGTCATCCAGGCCGCCGACGATCCTTTTGTATTCCCCCACAGCCTGCCCGAACCGGGCGAATTATCGGCCTCGACCCGGATTGAATTGCATGCCCGGGGTGGGCATGTGGGGTTTGTCGACGGAACCTTGCGACGCCCCGGGTATTACCTGGAGCGGCGGATTCCCCATTGGCTGGCCAGCCTGGAGCGCGGCTGAACGTGGCAAGGTTTGTAGCCCACACAAATCCCCTGTGGGAGCGAGCTTGCTCGCGATAGCGGTGGATCAGCGACATTGAAGTTGACTGATACACCGCAATCGCGAGCAAGCTCGCTCCCACAGTTTTTGGGGGTTCACCCCTATTGATTCCAGGTGTCTGTTATTCGCCCTTCGCCACGCCCCGCTGGGGATCATTGATCCATTCACTCCACGAGCCGGCGTACAGCCGTCCCAAGGGATAGCCTGCCAGGCACAAGGCAAACAGGTTATGACACGCCGTCACGCCGGAGCCGCAGTACGCCACCAGTTCGGTGGGCGAACGCTCGCCCAGTTTTTCGGCGAAGCGTTGCTTGAGCTGTTCGGCCGGCAGGAAGCGGCCATCGGCGCCCAGGTTGTCGGTGAACGCTGCGCACTGGGCGCCCGGGATATGCCCGGCTATCGGGTCGATTGGCTCGACTTCGCCCTTGAAGCGCGGCAATGCCCGGGCATCCAGCAAGGTCATGGCCGGCTCGCCAAGGCGTTGTTGCAGGGCTTGCGCATCGATCAACAAACTCGCGTCCAGTGCACCGCTGAAGGTCCCACGACCGTTCTGCGGCGGATCAAGACTCAGGGGCAAGCCCGCGGCATGCCAGGCCTTGAGCCCACCGTCGAGGATGTACACGCCGTCGCGCTTGCCCAGCCAGGCCAGCAACCACCAGGCCCGCGCGGCATAGGCGCCGGGACCGTCGTCGTACAGCACGACCTCGCTGTCGTTATCCAGCCCCCAAGTCTTGAGACGCTCGATCAACGCCTCGGGCTCGGGCAACGGATGACGCCCGGTCACGCCCTTGGTCACCGTTCCACTCAAGTCGCGCTCAAGGTCTGCGAACGACGCCCCGGCAATGTGGCCCTCGGCATAACTGCGCTGACCGTAATCCGGGTCTTCCAGGGCGAAACGGCAATCGAGGATCACCAGCCCGGGCTGGGATCGCCGCTGTTCGAGGGCTTGGGGGCTGATGAGTTGCGCGATGGGCATGGTGAGCTCCTGTGACTGAATCGGGGATCGATTCCTACTGCCGGTCCTCCAGGGTCTGGGCCAGCGGGACGTAATATTCCTTGAACAGTGCATCCACCTCCTCGCGGGCCTGGTCGGTCACGAAACCGGCCTCCAGCACCAGCACCTGATAGACGCCGCGCTTGATGGCCTGCTCGCTCAGGTGGCTGAAATTTTCCCGCGTGGTGCACAAGAACCGCACCCAGGACGTGAGGATGATCCAGCCGTTGAGGGTCAGGGATTCGATCTGCACCCGGTCCATCTTCAGGATACCGGCGGCAACGAATCCCTCGTAGATCGCGGTGCCGTGGATCAGGCAGCGCTGGGAAAACCGACGATAGCGGGCCGCCAGGTCCGGATCGCTGTCGAGCAGATGCTCCAGGTCCCGGTGCAGGAAGCGATACCGCCACATGGCCGCCAGCAGTTCCTGCAGGTAAAAGCGTTTGTCATCCACTGTGGCCGCCCGGCCCTGGGGCGGTCGCAGGAAACTGTCCACCAGGTTCTCATACTCACTGAACAGCACGGCGATGATCGCCTGCTTGTTGGGGAAGTGGTAATAGAGATTGCCCGGGGACATGTCCATATGGGCGGCGAGGTGGTTGGTGCTGACGCTGCGCTCGCCTTGCTGGTTGAACAGCTCGAGGCTGTTTTGCACGATGCGCTCGCTGGTTTTCATTCGTGGGGCCATGGTTTGGGCTTTAATTCGACGAAGGCATTGAAGGCATCTTACGACCTATCCGCCACAGGAAAAACCCAAAGCCGCTAAGGATGCCATTGACTTTCTAGAGTACAAGCTCTAAAAAACATCCACTCTAATAATATCTGGTGCCTGACGATGCCTGCCGACGTGGCCTACCTGCACGAGTCTCAACAACAACTGGACGAGCTGCGGTCGCGCTTCGATGCCCAGCGCCAGGCCTACGCCGCCCACCCGATGCCACCGGCCGTACAGCGCCGCCAATGGCTCAAGGCACTGCGGGAGGTATTAAGCAACGAACGCCAAGCCTTGATCGACGCCATCAGCCAGGATTTCAGCCACCGCAGCGCCGACGAAACACTGTTGGCCGAGCTGATGCCGAGCCTGCATGGCATTCATTACGCCAGCCGTCATCTCCAGGGCTGGATGAAACCCTCCCGGCGCAAAGTGGGTATGGCCTTTCAACCGGCGTCCGCCAAAGTGATCTATCAGCCGTTGGGCGTGGTCGGGGTCATCGTCCCGTGGAATTACCCACTGTTCCTCGCCATCGGGCCGCTGGTAGGGGCATTGGCGGCGGGCAACCGGGTGATGCTCAAGCTCAGCGAATCGACACCGGCGACCGGTTTGCTGCTCAAGCAATTGCTGGCCCGGGTCTTCCCCCAGGACCTGGTGTGCGTGGTGCTGGGCGAGGCGGAGGTGGGCATGGCGTTTTCCAAGTTGCCCTTCGATCACCTGTTGTTCACCGGCGCCACCAGCATTGGCAAGCATGTCATGCGCGCCGCGGCGGAAAACCTGACGCCGGTCACCCTTGAGCTGGGTGGGAAATCGCCGGCCATCGTGTCGGTCGATGTGCCGATCAAGGACGCCGCCGAACGCATTGCCTTCGGCAAAACCCTGAATGCCGGGCAAACCTGTGTCGCCCCGGACTATGTGCTAGTGCCGCAGAACCGCGTCGGCGAATTCGTCGAGGCGTATCGCGAGGCGGTTCGCGGGTTTTATCCGACCCTGGCGGACAACCCGGACTACACCGCCGTCATCAACGAACGACAACTGGCGCGGCTCAACGGCTACATCGGCGACGCCACCAGCAAAGGCGCGTTGCTGATCGAGCTGTTCGAGCAAGGCCAGGGTCGCCGCATGGCCCACAGCCTGCTGCTCAACGTCAACGATGAGATGACCGTCATGCAGGACGAGATCTTCGGCCCGCTGCTGCCCATCGTGCCCTATGACAATCTGGACCAGGCGTTTGCCTACATCAATCAGCGACCCCGCCCGCTGGCGCTCTACTACTTCGGCTACAACAAGGCCGAACAGCATCGCGTGCTCCACGAAACCCATTCCGGCGGCGTCTGCCTGAACGACACGTTGCTGCATGTCGCCCAGGATGACATGCCATTCGGCGGCATCGGGCCCTCGGGAATGGGGCACTACCACGGGCATGAGGGTTTCCTGACCTTCAGCAAGGCCAAGGGCGTGCTGACCAAACAGCGATTCAACGCGGCGAAGCTGATTTATCCACCCTATGGCAAGCCGTTGCAGAAACTGATCCAGAAGCTGTTTGTCCGCTGACGCGTCTCTTGCCGGGTAATAACAATAATGAACCCAAGCCTCATCGATACCCCCGCGCTGTCACGGCGCGGCCTGCTGAAATTCAGCCTCGGCGCCAGCGCCTTCCTGGCCACCGTCGGGCTCGGCATCAGCCTGAGCGGTTGCTCGCCAAGCCAACCGGCCGCGGGCTTGATCGCCCTGCGCGACAGCGACCTGCCATTTCTACGCAGCGTCATCCCCGTGATGCTGGAGGGCGCAGTGACCGTCGAACAAGTCCCTGCCGCCACTGACGAAACCCTGAAAAGCCTGGACAACGGCCTGGCCCACTTGTCCCCCGCCATGCTCAAGCTCACGCATCAGCTGTTCGATGTGCTCACCCTGGGCATTACCCGTGGACCACTGACTGGGGTCTGGGGCTCATGGGAGAACGCCAGCGCCGATGACATCCGCCAGTTCCTCGCCCGGTGGGAAAACAGTTCACTGGACCTGCTGAGACAAGGCCACAGTTCATTGCTGCAACTGGTGATGATGGCCTGGTACAGCCGCCCCGAGTCCTGGGCGCGTTGCGGGTACCCAGGACCGCCAACGGTCTGAAAAACCAAGTTGCACCCTGTGGGAGCGAGCTTGCTCGCGATGGCGTCGGATCAGCAGCATTTTTGTCGACTGACACACCGCAATCGCGAGCAAGCTCGCTCCCACAGGGTTCCTCATCGTCGACACATAACAATAAGAGAGCCCCGAACATGCCCGTACCCGATCCCTTCCGCGAAGGCCTCGCCCGTGGCTGGACCACCTACAACGGCGCGCAGCTGACCGAAGACCTGACCCTGGAAGCGGACGTGGCCATCGTCGGCAGCGGTGCCGGTGGCGGGACCACGGCGGAAATCCTCAGTGCCGCCGGCTACCGTGTGTTGCTGATCGAGGAAGGGCCGCTCAAGCCCAGCCATGATTTCAAGCTGCTCGAAGACCAGGCCTACAGCAGCCTGTACCAGGAAGGCCTCGGGCGCATGAGCAAGGACGGCGCCATTATCATTCTCCAGGGCCGGGCCGTCGGTGGCACGACGCTGATCAATTGGACCTCCAGCTTCCGCACGCCCGACCAGACCCTCGACCATTGGGCCGCCGAGCACAACGTCAAGGGCCACGGCCGCGCTGACATGGCACCCTGGTTTGCGCAGATGGAACAACGCCTGGGCGTGGCGCCGTGGCTCGTTCCGCCCAACGCCAACAACGACGTGATCCGCAACGGCTGTGAACAACTGGGCTACGCCTGGCACGTCATCCCGCGCAACGTCCGCGGTTGCTGGAACCTGGGTTATTGCGGCATGGGCTGCCCGACCAACGCCAAGCAGTCGATGCTGGTCACCACCATCCCGGCCACGCTGGACAAGGGCGGCGCGCTGCTTTACCTGGCGCGGGCCGAGCGCCTGACGATCAAGAACGACGCCGTCGTCGGTCTCGAATGCCACGCCATGGACGAACGTTGCGGGGCGCCGACCGGGCGGCGCATCACCGTCAAGGCGCGGCACTACGTGCTGGCGGGTGGTGGCATCAACAGCCCGGGCCTGCTGCTGCGCTCCGAGGCGCCAGACCCGCACGAACGCGTGGGCAAGCGTACCTTCCTGCACTTGGTGAACATGTCCGTCGGGCAATTCGACGAGGTCATCAATCCGTTCTACGGCGCGCCGCAATCGATTTATTCGGATCATTTCCAATGGCAGGACGGGACCACCGGCAAGATGGCCTACAAGCTCGAAGTCCCGCCCCTGCACCCGGCCCTCGCCACCACGTTATTGGGCGGGTTCGGCGCCGAGAACGCCGTGCACATGTCCCGACTGCCCCATACCCACGCCATGCTGGCGCTGTTGCGCGACGGGTTTCACCCGGACAGTCCCGGTGGCCGCGTCGAGTTGCGCAGCGACGGCACGCCCGTGCTCGACTACCCCGTTTCGCCATATACCTGGGATGGCCTGCGCCGGGCTTTCCACAGCATGGCCGAAATACAATTCGCCGGCGGCGCCAAGGCGGTCATGCCCGCCCATAGCGATGCCCACTACGTGAAGACCCTGGCCGAAGCCCGCGCGTTGATCGACGGGCTCGACCTGGCCTTGTATCGCACGCGCCTGGGCAGTGCCCACGTGATGGGTGGCTGCGCCATGGGCGAAGACCCGAAAACCGCCGTCGCCGACAGCCTGGGCCGCCATCACCAACTGGGCAACCTGTCGATCCATGACGGCTCGCTGTTCCCCACCAGCATCGGCGCCAACCCGCAGTTGTCGGTGTACGGGCTGACCGCACAACTGGCGACGGCCCTGGCCGAACGCCTGGAAAACCCATGAACCCTGTATTGAAACCGTGGCGAGGGAGCTTGCTCCCTCGCCACAGGCTTACCGAACGTCTGAATATCCGGGTTATTCGCAGCGTCTATAGTGCTTTCTTACGCAACAGCCGACTTGGCCGACCGAGAAGGCTGCGATACCATCCGACTCCCCAACGGACTCCCGCCAGGACGACGCGATGAACCGAGTGTTGTACCCAGGTACCTTCGACCCTATTACCAAGGGCCATGGCGATCTGGTCGAACGCGCCGCGCGCCTGTTCGACCATGTGATCATTGCCGTGGCAGCCAGCCCGAAGAAAAACCCGCTGTTTCCGCTGGAACAACGTGTGGAACTGGCCCGCGAGGTCACCAAGCACCTGCCCAACGTGGAAGTGGTCGGCTTCTCGACGCTTCTGGCCCACTTTGCCAAGGAAAAGGACGCCAACGTGTTCCTTCGCGGCCTGCGCGCGGTCTCGGACTTCGAGTACGAGTTCCAATTGGCCAACATGAACCGCCAATTGGCACCGGACGTCGAAAGCCTGTTCCTGACGCCGTCGGAGCGCTACTCGTTCATTTCCTCGACCCTGGTACGGGAAATTGCGGCGTTGGGCGGTGATATCACCAAGTTCGTCCACCCGGCCGTGGCCGATGCACTGACCCTGCGCTTCAAGAAATAGCTGGCGGATGCTGCGAGCCGCCTCGCAGCACAGCGCAGTCCATCGCGCCCGCGTGCACTGCGCTCGTCAATGCGGCACAATTGCGCCCATACGTTTTCAGATGCCCGGGCCCAACGCCCCGGCAGGAGCCTGCATGTCCCTGATCATCACCGACGACTGCATCAATTGCGACGTCTGCGAACCCGAGTGCCCGAACGCCGCCATTTCCCAAGGCGAGGAAATCTACGTCATCGACCCGAACCTGTGCACCCAGTGCGTCGGCCATTACGACGAACCCCAGTGCCAGCAGGTTTGCCCAGTGGATTGCATCCCGCTGGACGAGGCTCATCCGGAGACGGAAGAGCAGTTGATGGAGAAATATCGCAAGATCACTGGCAAGGCTTGAGCCAGGTGGTTTTGTAGCGTCTTTGCCGGCCTCTTCGCGAGCAGGCTCGCTCCCACAAGGGATTTGCTTAGGACACAGATTGTGTGAACTCAATAGATCCCTGTGGGAGCGAGCCTGCTCGCGAAAGGGCCAGCAGCCACACCACAAATGCAGATGCTGACAATTACTCCTGCCGCTCAAACCCCTCCCCCACACACCCCAGGCATCGCACAAACGTGGCTTTCGCCGGGTCCACCACCAGCGCCTTCCCCGCATCGCCGACCCCACCGCCCAGCGCGGTAAAGGGCAACGACACCACGAACGCCCCCGCCCCGATCACCGTGGCGGCGAGCAGCAGTGGGCGGGCGATCAGCAGGTCGCCGATCATGGCGAAGGCCGGCGGATTCTGGATGGTGTAGCGCGGGTCGCCGCTGCCGCTGTTGGCCTGGGCAGGCAAACCGACACTCAGCAGCAGCGCGAGAACGACAGGTCGAAGCAGATTCATGGTCGATCCTTCGGCTAAAACAGTATGAATACTGACTATAGACCGTAGGACCGATCAGCTCTGGCAGCGAGGGCACCAGACGCTGGCGCGCTGGCCCAGGCGAATTTCCCGCAGCCCCGTGCCGCAGACCTTGCACAACTCCCCGCCGCGGCCGTAGACAAACAGTTCCTGCTGGAAATAGCCGGGCTGGCCATCCCCACCGATGAAATCCCGCAACGTGGTGCCGCCGCGCTCGATGGCATGGGCGAGGATGCGCTTGATCTCGATCGCCAGCTTCAGGTAACGCGCCCGGGAAATGCCTCCGGCGGCCCGGCGCGGGTCGATTCCGGCGGCGAACAGCGCCTCGGTCGCGTAGATATTGCCCACGCCCACCACCACCGCGTTGTCCATGAAGAACGGCTTGACCGCCATGGAGCGCCCTCGCGATAGCTGGAACAACCGCTCGCCATCGAACAGGTCGGTCAACGGCTCGGGACCGAGGCGAATCAACAGCTCGTGATTGAGCGGGTCGAGGCTCCAGAGCATCGCGCCAAAACGCCGGGGGTCGGTGTAGCGCAAGGCCAGGCCGGACTCCAGCTCGATGTCCACGTGCTCATGCTTGAGGGCGGGCATGCCGACCTCCACCAGGCGCAAGTTGCCGGACATGCCCAGGTGGCTGATCAACGTGCCGACCTCGGCGTTGATCAACAGGTACTTGGCCCGCCGCTCCACCTGCACGATGCGCTGGCCCGAGAGCCGCACGTCGAGATCTTCCGGGATCGGCCAGCGCAGGCGGCGGTCACGGACCACCACGCGACTGACCCGCTGGCCTTCAAGATGGGGCGCGATGCCGCGGCGGGTGGGTTCGACTTCCGGCAGTTCTGGCATGGTGTTCTCGCATCAGGCGACGCCGCGCGCTCAACGAGAGGCGAGGTCGCGAATTTCCTGTTTCTGGGTCTGGAAGTCGTATTCCGACAAACCGATGTAGTCGAGCACCAGGCCCCCGACGCTCTCCCACTCGTGGTCTTCGGCCTGGTTGCCGAGTACCCGGTGGGAGGCACAGATGTTCTCGGACATCTTCAGGATCGCCAGCAGGTTTTTCAGCGGACTGTTGTTGCGTGAAGACTCGTCGCTTAACACCGCCAGGGCATTGTGGTGGTTGGCAATGGCCTGGCTGACGTGATCCGGCAGGCGCCAGGATTTGGACGTGTAGTAACCGACCACCGCATGGTTGGTGTTGAACACGCGGTTCTCGGTGTCTACCACCCGGCACTCGGCGCTGGCACTGGCGTAGGCCTCTTCCAGCACGCTCATGTAGTTGGGAAACTGCTTGAGCATCAACGGCACGCCACAATCGTGGAACAGCCCCAAGGCATAAGCCTCGTCACCGTTTTCCAGGCCAACGCGCTTGGCCAGGGTCAGGCAGGTCATCGCCACGTCCTGGGCCGTATCCCAGAAGCGGTTCAGGGTGACGATGGCATCATCGTGCAGCTCGCCCTTGATCGACTGCGCATTGATCAGGTTGATGATCGAACGGCTGCCCAGCAGGTTCACCGCGCGCTGGATCGAGGTGATCTTGTTGCGCAGGCCGTAGTACGGCGAGTTGACGATCTTGAGCAAGGCCCCGGAAAGGCCCGGGTCCTGGGAAATCAGTTTGGCGATGGTCTCCAGGTCCGGGTCGGGCATGTACTGCTCCATCTGCAGATCCACCATGATCTGCGGCTGGGGCGGCACGCTGATGCCTTGCAAGGACTGTTGGATCTGTTCGGCAGTAAGCTCTTTGGACATGAGTACACACTCTGGGTCAGGCGGGGATTCTAACCCTTAAAGATGGATCCGATACACCGCAAGGAAGATCGGCGGAACTTTCCTTCAGGCATCGGCTTCGGACTTTACAGGGCCGACAGCCGAGCCTGCATACAGGCTTTAGTCGGCAACCCAGCCACTCAGCTTGAGGAGATTTTTTCATGCCTGGCTCCCTGAACAATAAACGTGTCGCCATTCTGGTGACCGACGGTTTTGAACAAGCCGAACTGACCGGCCCCCAACAGGCGCTGGAACAGGCCGGCGTCCAGGTGGACATCGTTTCGGCCCGCGAAGGCCAGGTCAAAGGATGGAACCACGACCAGCCGGCCGACGACTTCCCGATCGACCTGACCTTCAAGGCCGCCAATGTCGAACAGTACGACGCCGTGGTGCTGCCCGGTGGCGTACAGAACTCCGATACCATCCGCATCGACCCCGACGCCCAGAAGCTGGTGAAAGGCTTCGAGGCGGCGAGAAAGCCCATCGCGGTGATTTGCCATGGCGGCTGGCTGCTGGTATCGAGCGGGCTGGTCAAGGGCAAGACCATGACCAGCTACAAGACCCTCAAGGATGACCTGGTCAACGCCGGGGCGAACTGGGTCGACCAGGAAGTGGTCAAGGACGGCACGTTGATCAGCAGCCGCCAGCCTGATGACATCCCGGCCTTTAACCGCGAGTTGCTCAACGCGTTGTCCGCTTGAAGCCTGCTGCGCTCTCGCTCTGTAGGAGCTGGCGAAGCCTGCGATCTTTTGATTTTGATCTTTCGCTCGCGACTCAAGTGTCTGGGGAAAGATCGCAGCCTCGTTTCACTCGACAGCTCCTACACAGCTCCTACGGCCAAGCGAGAGGGTGCTTGCTCACCACATGTCCACCGCAAGCCCCGCCAAGGTTGCAACACGGTATACTCCCGCTCTTTTTTCCGGAGCGACGTCATGTCCCTGCCTAGCCTGCGCCTCAAAGCCAACGCCGACCGTCGCCTGCGCGCCGGCCACCTGTGGGTCTACAGCAACGAAATCGATGTAGCCGCCACGCCCCTGCACGGCTTCAAGGCCGGCGACCAGGCCATCCTCGAAGCCGCCGGCGGCAAGCCGTTGGGCATCGTTGCGATGAGCCCCAACAACCTGATCTGCGCCCGGCTGCTGTCCCGTGACGTGAAGCTGCCGCTGGACAAATCCCTGCTGGTACATCGCCTCAACGTGGCGTTGTCCCTGCGCGAGCGGCTGTTCGACAAGCCGTTCTATCGCCTGGTCTACGGCGACTCCGACCTGTTGCCAGGCCTGGTGGTCGACCGTTTCGGCGACATCCTGGTGGTGCAGATCGCCTCGGCCACCATGGAAGCCCACAAGGACGACGTGATCGCCGCCCTGACCCAAGTGCTCAAGCCCAGCGGCATCCTGTTCAAGAACGACTCCGCCGCTCGTGACGCCGAAGGTCTGAACCGCTACGTCGAGACCGTGTTCGGCTTGGTGCCGGAGTGGGTGGCCCTGGAAGAGAACGGCGTGAAGTTCGAAGCGCCCGTGATGGAAGGCCAGAAACCCGGCTGGTTCTACGACCACCGCATGAACCGCGCACGCCTGGCCCCGTACGCCAAGGGCAAGCGCGTGCTGGACCTGTTCAGCTACATCGGCGGCTGGGGCGTGCAAGCCGCGGCGTTCGGCGCCAGCGAAGTGTTCTGCGTCGACGCCTCGGCCTTCGCCCTCGATGGTGTCGAGCGCAACGCCGCGCTGAACGGCTTCGCAGAAAAGCTGACCTGCATCGAAGGCGACGTCTTCGAAGCCCTGAAGGAACTCAAGGCCAGCGAAGAGCGTTTCGACGTGATCGTCGCCGACCCACCGGCCTTCATCAAGCGCAAGAAAGACCTGAAGAACGGCGAAGGCGCCTATCGCCGCCTCAACGAGCAGGCCATGCGCCTGCTCAGCAAGGACGGCATCCTGGTCAGCGCATCGTGCTCGATGCACCTGCCCGAAGACGACCTGCAAAACATCCTGCTGACCAGCGCCCGTCACCTGGACCGCAACATCCAACTGCTCGAACGCGGCGGCCAGGGACCCGACCACCCGGTACACCCGGCCATCGCCGAAACCCGCTACATCAAGAGCATCACCTGCCGGTTGTTGCCCAACAGCTGAGGCCTGGCGGGGCCAGTGCCGTAGCGCTGTGCCCCCTAATGGCCCCCAGATCGCAGCCTTGGCTGCGATTTTTTTTGCGCGCCTGAATAAGTCTGTAGGAGCCCCCCACGCAATTTCCAGAACCGTCCTACTCAATCTCCCCGTGACTGGCGGACATGACGCATTAGGATTGAAAGCGACCCTCAGGTACGCCTTGGAACGCCTCATGACTGATCCGCAAAACCGCTTGGCAGCCCGCAAACCGGCCACCGTCGGCTTGTTGCTGACGCTGACACTGCTCGGCGTCTTTCCAATCGATGTCGTGCTGCCCTCGTTCCCTGCACTGTCCGAACACTTTCAGAGCCCATCATCCGATATCGCCCTGTCTGTCAGCCTGTTCGCGGTGGGCATCGCCCTTTCGCAACTGCTGATCGGTCCGCTTTCCGACGTTATGGGACGAAAAAACCTGCTGTTGATCGGGATCGCCGTTTCAGCGGTTGGAGCAACAGGTTGCGTACTCGCCGACAGTTACTGGTCCTTTCTCTTCTTCCGTGTCGTCCAGGCTTTGGGGTGCGGTTGTTTCGTGCTGTCCCAAGCGCTGATCCAAGACCTGTTCACCGGACAGGAACAACAGCGATTGCGAGTCTTGCTGGTCACCTGCGGCGGGATTTTCATTTCCGTTTCGCCCCTGGCTGGCACCGGGCTGCAAAGCTGGATGGGCTGGCGCGGCAGCTTCCTGGTGTTCATTGCCCTGGCAATTGGCGTATTCGCAAGCGCCTGTCATTTGCTTGAATACCCCCCAGCCGGCAGTCAACCCAGGCGTTTCAATATCATCGCATCCTATCGAAAGGTCTTCGGTGACTTCAGTTTCGTCGCTTATTGGTTAACCTCGGCGCTGGCTTTTTCCTGCCACTTTTCGTTCATCGTCATTTCACCGCTGGTCCTGATCGACCAGTTGCACTTATCGCCCGAGGCTTTTTCGCTGGTACTGCTGGGCTACGGTCTGGCCTATATCGGCGGGGGCGCGGTGGCGTCCGTGCTGAGCAATCGAATCGATCCACAGGCGCAAATCGTCACGGGGTTGGGCCTGATCCTTGCCGCAGGCCTCCTGATGCTGGGGCTCACCAATTACCTAGGCTTGTCGATCACTACCCTGTTAGCGCCGATGATCGTTTGCACCGCCGGAACGACCATCGCCAGGGCGGCAGCCAACAACCAAGCAATGACGCTATTTCCGGCGCAGGCCGGCACGTCCGCCTCGGCCGGTAGCGTACTGATCTTTATTGTCGGCGGGCTAACCAGTGCCGTGATCAGCCTCACCCCGCTGGACTTACAGCTGGCCCTCGCCCTCTGCCTGATCCTGCTCAGCCTGCTGGGGCTGGCACTCAATGCCCTGGTCCGGCAGCGCGATAGGGGGCTGTTAGCCGGCTGAACCCTGCCAGTCGTCATCCCGCGCACGACATTGGCGCCCGATCAGCGCTTTGCGTCATTTCATCCTGGCGCCAGCGGTGTAGAATCGTGGCATTCATCGCCATTCATCCCCGGCGGGTTTATGAGCTCATGCCGAGGCGCGCAGCGATCCTGCAAAGTCATCGGCCACTTCCGGACACACGGCCAAACCCGGGTGCTCCAGACGTCGACAGAAGCTCACTTCCCCATTGATACCTGATAAGTACCTGATTAGCCGCCCGGAGTGCTCCATGCCTGATTACCGCTCGAACACATCCACCCATGGCCGCAACCTGGCCGGCGCCCGTGCCTTGTGGCGCGCCACGGGGATGAAGGATGACGACTTCAAGACGCCGATCATCGCCATTGCCAACTCCTTCACCCAGTTCGTACCGGGCCACGTGCACCTCAAGGATCTCGGCCAACTGGTTGCCCGGGAAATCGAACGCGTCGGCGGCGTTGCCAAGGAATTCAACACCATCGCCGTGGACGACGGCATCGCCATGGGCCACGACGGCATGCTTTATTCGCTGCCGAGCCGCGAGATCATCGCCGACTCGGTCGAGTACATGGTCAACGCCCACTGTGCCGATGCCATCGTGTGCATTTCCAACTGCGACAAGATCACCCCCGGCATGCTTATGGCCGCCCTGCGCCTGAACATCCCGGTGATCTTCGTCTCCGGCGGTCCGATGGAAGCCGGCAAGACCAAGCTCGCCAGCCACGGCCTCGATCTGGTCGACGCCATGGTGATCGCCGCCGACTCCAGCGCTTCTGACGAGAAGGTTGCCGAGTATGAGCGCAGCGCTTGCCCGACCTGCGGTTCGTGCTCCGGCATGTTCACCGCCAACTCGATGAACTGCCTGACCGAAGCCCTGGGCCTGGCTCTGCCGGGCAACGGTTCGACCCTGGCGACCCACAGCGACCGCGAACAGTTGTTCCTGCAGGCCGGCCGGACCATCGTCGAGCTGTGCAAGCGCTACTACGGCGAGAACGACGAGTCGGTGTTGCCGCGCAACATCGCCAACTTCAAGGCGTTCGAAAACGCCATGACCCTGGACATCGCCATGGGCGGTTCCACCAACACCATCCTGCACTTGCTGGCCGCGGCCCAGGAAGCCGAGATCGATTTCGACCTGCGCGACATCGACCGTCTGTCCCGTCACGTACCGCAGCTGTGCAAGGTCGCGCCGAACATCCAGAAGTACCACATGGAAGACGTGCACCGTGCCGGCGGGATCTTCAGCATCCTCGGTTCCCTGGCCCGTGGCGGCCTGCTGCACACCGACCTGCCGACCGTGCACAGCAAGACCATGGCCGAGGCCATCGCCAAGTGGGACATCACCCAGACCACCGACGAGGCCGTGCATCACTTCTTCACGGCCGGCCCGGCGGGCATCCCGACGCAAACCGCGTTCAGCCAGTCGACCCGTTGGGAAACCCTGGACGACGACCGTGAAAACGGCTGCATCCGCAGCGTCGAACACGCCTATTCCCAGGAAGGCGGCCTGGCCGTGCTGTACGGCAACATCGCCCTGGACGGCTGCGTGGTGAAAACCGCCGGCGTCGACGAGTCGATCCATGTGTTCGAAGGCAACGCGAAGATTTTCGAAAGCCAGGACAGCGCCGTGCGCGGCATCCTCGCTGACGAAGTGAAGGCCGGCGACATCGTGATCATTCGCTACGAAGGTCCGAAAGGCGGCCCGGGCATGCAGGAAATGCTCTACCCAACGTCCTACCTGAAGTCCAAGGGCCTGGGCAAAGCCTGCGCCTTGCTGACCGATGGCCGCTTCTCCGGTGGCACCTCGGGCCTGTCCATCGGCCACGCTTCGCCGGAAGCGGCGGCGGGCGGCGCCATCGGCCTGGTGCGCGATGGCGACAAGGTCCTGATCGACATTCCGAACCGCTCGATCAACCTGTTGATCAGCGACGAAGAACTGGCCGGGCGCCGCATAGAACAAGACAACAAGGGCTGGAAACCGGTGGAAGTGCGTCCACGCAAAGTCACCACGGCCCTCAAGGCCTACGCCCTGCTCGCCACCAGCGCCGACAAGGGCGCGGTGCGTAACAAGGCGATGCTTGACGGCCTGTAAGCGCTACCCATAAAAAAGCCCCGCCAAGTGCGGGGCATTTTTTTGGGCTTCAGTTCGACCCTTTGAGCCAAGTCATCTTTTGTGGCGAGGGAGCTTGCTCCCGCTGGGTCGCGAAGCGGCCCCCATAATTCGTCCCTCACCTCAATGCGTGGGCTGACGACCTTGGGGCTGCTGCGCAGCCCAGCGGGAGCAAGCTCCCTCGCCACGGGTTCATCCCCTTTCGAATCTCTGATGATCCCTGTGGGAGCGAGCTTGCTCGCGATAGCGGCGGATCAGCAACATTTTTGCTGGCTGACACACCGCAATCGCGAGCAGGCTCGCTCCCACAGGTTTGTGCATTTTTCCAGAACCTGGGGGATTACTGGATATCTTCAGGCTTGACGATCACCCAGTTCTTGTCCGCCGTCACTGGCAACCCTTCCTTGGCTTGGGCCGCGGCGTGCTTGGCCATCATGCCGTTGATCTGGGTCATGTACTTGTCCTTGCGGTTGACCCACAGATGAATCCCGCCCTTGGCCACGTCCACATCGTGGAACAACATGTAGCCGTCACTGGTCGGTGTGTCACCCGCCACCAGCACCGGTTTTTTCCATTCGTCGATGTACGTCAGGATCGCCGCGTGCTTGCCGGCCATCCAGGTTGCCGGGGTCCACAGGTACGGCGTGTACTCCAGGCCAAGGTTGGCTTTCTCGTCATATTTGCCGTTGGTGATCTGCTTGCGCGCGGTAGTCAGCTCGCCGGTCTTGCGGTCCTTGAGCAGCGTGGTCACGCCGATCACGTTCTGCGGCTTGAGGTTGTAGCCGTATTTCGGGTCCGCGGCGACCATGCGCACCAATTCTTCGGAAGCAGCGGTCATGACATAGACCTCGATGCCGTTTTCCATCAGCTTGTTGTACAGCTCGGCCTGGCCGGTGAAGATCTTCGGTGGATTGACGTTGTACTGGACCACCTTGTCGCCATCGTAATAAGTGGTCGGCACCGGCTTGCCGGACGCCATCAGCTCATCGACATAGCCCTTGAGTTCCTTGAGCGTGAAGCCCGAGAACACCTGGGCCACCCACGGGTAACAGACCATGTCGTCCACTTCGCACAAACGGTAGTAATAGCTGAACAGGCTTTCCTTATGGTCGGCCGTGTCCTTGAACGGCATCAGCTTCAAGGACGGGTCGAGGGTTTCCCGGGTGATGAGGCCCTTGTTCTCCATGAACGGCAGCAACGATTCCTCAAGGTCATAGCGGTAACTGGTGTTGTCCATGTCGAACACCGCGTAGTTACCCTTGTTGGCGTTGGCGGCGATCATCGCGTCCAAGGCCTTGGCCTGCTCCGCTGGCCAGTGCTTGAGTTCGGTGGCAAGTGCCTGGCCGACGAGGCCAAGACTCAAGGCGACAGCGAGAAAACGAGGTGCGAGCTTCATCGGCATTTCTCCCGGGATCAAAGAACTCGACGCTAACAAATGCGTATGACAGTCCTCGCCCAGCCGCGACCGCTTGCGTCCTGATCACGCCAGCGACATACCCGCAAACGCCAAGTCCTTATTCCATAAACGACAATCAACATGCCTTTTTAGTATTAAATCATTAGATATCAGGCTGTTAGGCTTCCCGGCTCACAGTCGCGGCTTCGGGCGACTGGCCCGTCTTATCGGAGTCTCTTTTGATGAATCTGCCGCTGATCCTCCACCTGCTGGTGTTCCTCGCCTTGCTGTTCGGCCTGGCGCAAACCCGTCACCGCACCTGGAGCCTGGCCAAGAAAGTGCTGCTGGCGCTGGTGCTGGGCGTGATGTTCGGTATCGCCCTGCACACGATTTATGGCACCGGCAATCCGGTGCTCAAGGCCTCTATCGGCTGGTTCGACCTGGTGGGCAACGGTTACGTGCAGTTGCTGCAGATGATCGTGATCCCACTGGTCTTCGCCTCAATCCTCAGCGCCGTGGCCCGCCTGCATAACGCCTCGTCCCTGGGCAAGATCAGCTTCCTGACCATTGGCACGCTGCTGTTCACCACCGCCATCGCCGCGCTGATCGGCATCGGCCTGACCAACCTGTTCGGCCTCACCGCCGAAGGCCTGGTGGCCGGAACCCAGGAGCTGGCGCGCCTGCAAGTGATCCAGAGCGACTACGCCGGCAAGGTCGCCGACCTGAACATCCCGCAACTGCTGCTTTCGTTCATTCCGCAGAACCCCTTTGCCGACCTGGCGCGGGCCAAGCCGACGTCGATCATCAGCGTGGTGATCTTCGCCGCGTTCCTCGGCGTCGCGGCGTTGCAGTTGCTCAAGGATGACGTGGAGAAAGGCCAGAAAGTGATCAACGCGATCGACACCCTGCAAAGCTGGGTGACGCGCCTGGTGCGCCTGGTGATGAAGCTGACGCCATACGGTGTGCTGGCGCTGATGACCAAAGTCGTGGCCGGTTCCAACCTGCAGGACATCATCAAGCTCGGCAGCTTCGTCGTGGTGTCGTACCTGGGGCTGGGCCTGATGTTCGTGGTCCATGGCCTACTGGTGTCCGCTGCCGGCATCAACCCATTGCGCTTCTTCCGCAAGATCTGGCCAGTGTTGACCTTCGCTTTCACCAGCCGCTCCAGCGCGGCCACTATCCCGTTGAGCATCGAAGCCCAGACCAGCCGCCTCGGCATTCCCCGGGCGATTGCCAGCTTCAGCGCCTCGTTCGGCGCCACCATCGGCCAGAACGGTTGTGCCGGCCTTTACCCGGCCATGCTGGCGGTGATGGTCGCACCGACCGTAGGCATCAACCCGCTGGACCCGGTCTGGATCGCGACACTGGTGGCGATCGTGACGTTAAGTTCGGCCGGGGTGGCCGGGGTCGGTGGCGGCGCGACGTTCGCCGCGCTGATCGTGCTACCGGCCATGGGCTTGCCGGTGTCGCTGGTGGCCTTGCTGATTTCCGTCGAGCCCTTGATCGACATGGGCCGTACGGCGTTGAACGTCAGCGGCTCGATCACCGCCGGGGCGATCACCAGCCAGGTGATGCAGCAGACGGACAAGGCATTGCTTGATGCCCAGGAGCATGGGGAGTTGGTGCACGCTTGATGGGTGGCGCCTGATGGATAGCTATTGCGAGCAAGCTCGCTCCCACAGGGATCGGCAGTGATCACAGATTCTGTGTTCGCCAGAAATCCATTGTGGGAGCGAGCTTGCTCGCGATGCTTTTAACGCTTTTCCCACACCTCAAAGCTGTAGGCCGGCTTGTCGCCTTCAGCCGGGTTCGGCTGGTTCGAGACCCGCTGCCACTGGCTCGAATCGAACTCAGGAAACCACGCATCTCCCTCAGGGCTCAGCGCCACGCGGGTCAGGTACAGCCGATCCGCCTGCTCCAGGGCCTGGGCATAGAGCTGGGCGCCGCCGATCAACATCAATTCGTCGACACCCTGCTCCAGCGCCCAGGCCTCGGCCCGCGCCACGGCTGCTTCCAAGGTGGAAAACACCTCGGCACCTTCCAGCACCAGAGCCGGCTGGCGACTGACGACGATGTTCAGCCGCCCCGGCAGCGGTCGACCGAGGGAATCCCAGGTCTTGCGCCCCATGATGATCGGCTTGCCCAAGGTGGTGGCCTTGAAGTATTTGAAATCCCCCGGCAGGTGCCAGGGCATGCTGTTGTCGACGCCGATCACACGGTTTTCACCGAGGGCTGCGATCAGGCTTAGGGGGAGAGTTTTGTTCATGGCCGCGAGGATACCAGAGGCCCGGCGTACCCCGACAGGCATCACAGCGGTTATGCTCAACCCTCATTCGAGCAACGGAAGCCCCCGTGACAGTACTGCAGAACCTCTGGTTGACCGAGACGATCCGCCTGCGTGAAGAGCACGCCGGCCCGCTCCAAGACCAGGAAGCCAATCGCCTGGCCCGTGCGTCAGGCGGCGATCTATCCGCCCGCATCCATCAGCGCGCCCGTTGGCTGGCCGAGCGCGATGGCCTCACGCAAGCCCTGCGCCATTGGCTGCAAGGGGCGCGCCTGGCGCTGATCGCCTTGGCGCTGCTCGCCGTCATCAGCGGCGCCGGCCTCGGGTTGGCCGCCCTCGGTGACGGCCAGGCACCGGTCAATGTGTTCTGGGCCTTGGGCAGCCTGTTGGGGTTGAATCTGGTGCTGCTCATCGCTTGGGCCATGGGCCTGGTCTTTGCCGGTGAGCAAGGTGCCGCACTGGGACGCCTGTGGCTGTGGCTCAGCGAAAAACTCGCCCGCGACGCCAAGGCCGCCCAACTGGCGCCAGCCCTGCTGCTGTTGTTGCAACGGCACAAACTCAATCGCTGGGCCCTCGGTGTGTTGGTCAATGGCCTGTGGCTGCTGGCGATGCTCAGCGCGCTGGTCATTGTCCTGCTGCTGATGGCGACCCGGCGTTATGGCTTCGTCTGGGAAACCACCCTGCTGGGCAGCGAAACCTTCGTCGCCATGACCCAGGCCCTCGGCACGCTGCCGGCACTGCTGGGCTTCAGCGTGCCGACCGAGGACATGATCCGCGCCAGTGGCGACGCCGCGCTGAACATCGAAAGCGCCCGCCAGGCCTGGGCCGCCTGGCTGGTCGGCGTGCTGCTGGCCTATGGCGTGCTGCCGCGCCTGGGCCTGGCGTTGCTGTGCCTATGGCGCTGGCGACGCGGTCGCGCCACGCTGCGCCTGGACTTGAACCTGCCCGGCTACGCACAGCTACGTGAGCGCTTAATGCCCAGCAGCGAACGCCTGGGCGTCAACGACGCCGCTCCCGCGCATTTGCATCGAGTCGAAAGTGCCGTCAGTGCGATGGACAGCGACGGCGCGCTGTTGGTGGCGATCGAACTGGATGATCGGCCCTGGCCGCCCAAGCTGCCCGAGACCGTGAAGAGCGCCGGCATCCTCGACAGCCGCGAGTCACGCCACAAACTCCTCGAACAGCTGTCGCGTTTTCCGCCGGCACGCCTGGCGATTGCCTGCGACCCACGTCGCTCGCCGGACCGTGGCAGCCTGGCGCTGATCGCCGAGCTGGCCCGCAGCGCCAGCGCCACCCGCGTCTGGCTGTTGCAGGCGCCGCCCGGCGAAGCGCTGGACGCCGAGCGCCTGGGCGACTGGCACACCGCGCTGCAACAGCTGCAGTTGCCCTTTGCCGATTGCATGCCCTTGAACTGGCTGGAGAGCGGTCATGACTGACCCCGTGAAGCCGCTGAAACTGGCCGTGGTCGGCCACACCAACGTGGGCAAGACCTCGTTGCTGCGGACCTTGACCCGCGACGTCGGCTTCGGCGAGGTGTCCCACCGCCCAAGCACCACCCGGCATGTCGAAGGTGCGCGCCTGTCGGTGGACGGTGAAGCGTTGCTGGAGCTGTACGACACGCCGGGCCTGGAAGACGCCATCGCCCTGCTCGATTACCTCGAGCGCCTGGAGCGTCCTGGCGAACGCCTCGACGGCCCGGCGCGCCTGGCTCGCTTCCTCGAGGGTAGCGAGGCGCGACAACGCTTCGAACAGGAAGCCAAGGTGCTGCGGCAATTGCTCGCCAGCGACGCCGGTTTGTATGTGATCGATGCCCGGGAACCGGTGCTGGCCAAGTACCGCGATGAATTGGAAGTCCTCGCCAGTTGTGGCAAACCGCTGCTGCCGGTGCTGAATTTCGTCAGCAGCGCCCAGCATCGCGAACCCGACTGGCGCGAAGCCCTGGCGCGATTGGGGTTGCACGCCCTGGTACGCTTTGACAGCGTCGCCCCGCCCGAGGACGGCGAGCGACGCCTGTATGAAAGCCTCGCGTTGTTGCTGGAAAGCGCCCGTGGGCAACTGGAGCGACTGGTCGCCGACCAACAGGCCCAACGCCTGGCCCGCCAGCAGAGCGCGGCGCGCTTGATCGCCGAACTGCTGATCGACTGCGCCGCCTGCCGACGCAGCGTCGCCAGCGATACCGAACTGGAACGCCAGGCCATTGGCGAGTTGCGCAACGCGGTGCGTCAACGCGAACAGCGTTGTGTCGAAGCCCTGCTCAAGCTCTACGCGTTCCGCCCCCAGGACGCCGCCGCCAGCGACCTGCCGCTGCTCGACGGGCGCTGGGGCGATGACCTGTTCACCCCCGAAACCCTCAAGCAACTGGGTGTACGCGTCGGCGGCGGGATCGCGGCGGGCGCGGCGGCCGGTGCCGGGGTGGACTTGCTGGTAGGTGGCCTGACCCTAGGCGCCGCCGCCCTGGCTGGGGCGATTGTCGGCGGCACCCTGCAAACCGCCCGCAGCTACGGCAACCGGCTGATGGGCAAACTCAAGGGGCAACGGGAGCTGACGGTCGACGACAGCGTGCTGCGCCTGCTGGCCCTGCGCCAAGGACAGTTGCTGCAAGCCCTCAACCTGCGCGGCCACGCGGCGCTGGACAGCATCCGCATCGCCACGCCCCAGGACAAGACCTGGCGAGAGGGCAAGCTGCCCGAAGCCCTGAACAAGGCCCGGGCGCATCCGCAATGGTCATCCCTCAATCCCCAGCCGCGGTTGAGCCAGGCGGAGCGGCAGGAGCAGATCGAGCAGTTGGCCGCGCAGCTCTGAGCGACACAAGGTCTGGCCAAGTACCCTTTGGCAGTACACAAAACTGTTTGGTCCGGGGACATGGTTAACACCTGTGGCGAGGGAGCTTGCTCCCGCTGGGCTGCGAAGCGGCCCCAAAATGCCGGAACGCGATTGGCCTGACACACCGGGGTGTCAGGTTTCAGGACCGCTTCGCAGCCCAGCGGGAGCAAGCTCCCTCGCCACAAAAGCAATCAACGCCTGGGCAATCAGTCGTTGCTCAAGGCCTTCAGGGCCGCCGCCGCTTCAGGCAACTCCAACTCATTGAACACCCGCACGCCATGGCGCTTGAGCAACGCCGCCGTCACCCCTTCGCCGCTGACTTTCACACCGCTGAACGTCCCGTCATAGGTCAGCAGGTTGCCGCACGACGGGCTGTTGGCCTTGAGCACCGCGATGCGGATGCCATGTACTCGCACCTGTTCCAGCGCTTGATACGCGCCTGACAGAAATTGCGCGCTCACATCTTCGCCATCGGTGGTGATCACCGCGGCCTGACCGTCAAGCACTTGCCCGCCCTGCCCCCCAGGAATCTCCGCTGCCGCACGCGGGGTGGGCAAGCCGCCAGCGACTTCCGGGCACAGCGGTACGACCCGGCCTTGATCAAGCCACTGCTGGAGTTGATCGAACGGCCCGCTGGCACCGCCGTCGTAGCGCACGCGATGGCCGAGCAGGCAGCGGCTGACCAGGATCTTTTCCATATTCAGAACAACTCGTTGCCGCGACGGCGGAACCAACCGGTCAAGGACAGGCGATCCCGGGTGGCCGGTAGCACTTCGTGGGGGATGTCTCCCGACAGGAACACTACCAGGCAACCGCCGATGGGCACCACGTCACGCTCCACGCCGTCCTCCAGGTACATGCGCAACTGGCCGCCGTGTTCCGGCAACCAATCGTCGTTGAGATAAAGCACCGCCGACACCATCCGCCGGTCGTCGTCGCGAAAGCGGTCGACATGCTTGAGGTAGAACGCGCCGGGTGGATACAGGGCAAAGTGACTTTCGAAGTCTTCCAGGCCCAGGAACAACCCGCGATTCATCGCCTCTCGCAGGCTGTCCATCAGCGTCAGGTATTGGTCGCAGGCTTGCGCCTGGCCAGGTTCGATCCACTGGATGCGATCACCCCGGATCCCTTCGCGAATCTCCGAGAAGGGCCCGCGTCCGACCGCCGCCGGGGCCAGCTCACCCTCGGCGGCACGCTGGCGGCATTCGGCCGCCAGGGTGCGGGTGAGCGCGTCCGGCAGGAAGAGGTTCTGCTGCGACCAGCCGCGCTCGGCCAGGTCGTCGACGATACGTAACAGCAGCGGGTGATCAGAAGGTATTTGCATGGCGCGCATAGTATGCCGGCGCCTGCAAAACCGACAGCGCCACGCAGCGGTTCGCTGCGTCGGTTCTTTACCTCCAAGAGCACCGCCGTACGAACTTGATACGAATTCTCGACAAGATCCCACACCCCACGGAGAATAGTCGGCTGCTGACAGGAGTCCCTATGCGCCGTTTGCTTTTCTCACTGTTGATGTTCTGCGTTTTGCCCGCCTGGGCAGACAGCTACGACCAGTTGTACAAGGTCGCCGGCTGGCCGGAACAGCGGGCGCATTTCAACGATGCCTTGAGCGCCGCCCAGCAACGCTACCAGAGCAGCCTGCCGCCGGCGGTGTTCCAGGCGCTGGTCAACAACAGCAATCAACGTTTCGCCCCCCAGGCCATGGACCAGCGGGCCGAGGCGCAAATACGCAGCAAGCTTCGCGACCCGAACCCGGCCCTGGCCTTTTTCCAGTCGCCCCTGGGCCGCAAGGTCGTGGCGGCCGAATTGCTGGCGACCCGGCGCGACCAATTGGCAAAAAACGCCAAGGGCCTGCCGAAGATGCAAGCCAGCGACAACCGCCTGTTGATCATCGGCCACCTGGCCCAGGCCCTCCCCGCCCGCGAAGCCGGCGCCGAAGTCAGCCTGGCGATCGCCGGCGTGGCGGCCGACAGCCTGAGTTCGATGATCCCGGGACTCTTGGGTGCCGGCCAGGCCCAGGGCATGCTCAACGGCCAGCGCCAGCGACTGATGGAACAGATTGGCTCGGACCTGAACAACACGCTGCTGTACGTCTACCGTGACCTGACGGATACCGAGCTGGAAGAATTCGCCACCTTCGCCGAATCGACCGAGGGCCAGGCTTATTATCAGGCGGCCCTGGCGGCGATTCGGGCAGGGTTGGCGGTGGGGCAGGATCTCGGGCAGTAGATAGATCTTCAGCGCCGGCTATACCGCTTTCGCGAGCAAGCCCGCTCCCACAGGGGTTTGCGACGGTCGTAGAACCTAAGTTCACTCAAGACCCTGTGGGAGCGGGCTTGCTCGCGAAGGCAATTAATCAGTCACCGCCTGACTCTGCTCATCCGCTTCGTCAAGAACCCAAACATCTCCTGCCGCATCGCCAGCGCCTCGTTCGCCAAGTGATGCCGCCCCTCAGGCAACATCAACACCTGCGGCCGGTCGAACTTGCTGCGCAGCACGTTCAGGTTGTGCACCCAGTCCACCGTCATGTCCGCCTGCCCCTGCACGATCAAGGGCTGGCGCGGGCTGCTCGGGGCGGCTTCGATACGCTTGATCCATTGCCCCAATGCCCCCACCCAGGCGGTGGGCAGGCGCAGCGGTTGCAACGGGTCGGCTTGCAAGAAAGGCAGGAACTGCGGGTCGGTGGAGTTCTCGCTGAAACGCCGGGCGATGCCGGTCACGAAGGGCTTGAGCAGGTAATAACTCAGGCGCGACCAGCCCCAGGCCCGCGGCCGCACCAGGGGCGACAGCAGGATGACCTGACCCTGGGCCGGGCTCTGCGCGCCGTGGTTGAGCACATGATCGACCACGATGGCGCCGCCAGTGCTTTGCCCACACAAGTGCCAGGGATGCGGCAGGTCCAGCGTCGCGGCCTCGGCCAACAGGCCCTGCAAGGTGGCCTGGTACTCGGCGAAATCCCCGATGCTGGCGCGTTCGCCGCTGGACAGGCCGTGGCCCGGCAAGTCGCAAGCAATCACCGCGAATTGCTGCTCCAGAGCCCACTCGATCAAGTGCCGGTACAGCCCCATGTGATCGTAGTAACCGTGGAACACAAACAACGTCGCCACGGCTTTTTCCGGCCACCAGACCTGGCTGACCACTTCATACCCGCCCACCTCGAAGCGCCCTAATCCCTTGCGCACACTGCGCTGGGGGAAATCCAGCCCATAGAACCGCTGGTAGGCCTGGGCCTGCTCGGACAGGGCTTGCCACTGGGCCAACGGTTGCAGGCTGGCACGCAGGTGATCGGGATCGAAAGTGGCAGGCATCAAGATTTCCAGGCATGGGCGCAGCGCGCGAAACAGACTTTACAGGCCTGCGATATTCATCTGTCGCGGCAAGCATGGCAAGCTACGCGGCTTCAGAGGATCGACTCCATGCGCCCGCCCCACCGCACGACCTTGCTTGCCAGCCTGCTCGCCCTCGGATGCGCCGTCGTATTGTGGGTGGCCTACGACTGGTTCCAGGGCCGTTTCCTGCGGGCCTTCAGCCAACACACCGCGATATTTTCCGGCGACCCTCTGCGCCTGCCCGCCGACCTGGCCGGCCCCGGCGCGATCCGCCTGGTGCATTTCTGGGACCCGGCGTGCCCGTGCAACGTCGGCAATCAGCAGCACCTTTCCGAACTGGTGGATAAATACGTACCGCAAGGCGTCGAGTTCTATGCGGTACAAAAGCCCGGCAGCCAGGGTCAGTTACCGGCCACCCTGAACAACCTCAAGCCGCTCCCAAGCCTGCCCGGCTCCAGCCAGATCCCCGCCAGCCCGGCCGTGGCGATCTGGGATCGCAGCGGCCAGCTCGCGTATTTCGGCCCCTACAGCGAAGGCCTGACCTGTAATTCGAGCAACAGCTTCATCGAGCCGATTCTTGAAGCGTTGAGCAGCGGTCGGGCGGTCAATGCGACGCATACGATGGCGGTGGGTTGTTATTGTCCATGGTCAATGTCGAAATGAAGAACGGCTGAAAAAAGCCGAATCAAACTTCATGTCACATAAGGAAGAAAAAAATAGCCAGCCACATTGACTACAAAAAAAGAAACCCCCGTGGTAGCCAACAATATTAAATTAAACTTCTGCACCGACACACCATAGGCTTGCGCAAAGATAAAGGTATTTTTTGGAGAAGGCATTGCCGATATCAGTATCAGTGCGAACAACAGCAAGCCAGACAGTCCAAAAATGTACTGCCCCACCACGAAAGAAATCGCGGGATGCAAAAAATTTTTTATAAACACACCCAGCACTATCTCATTACAGTCGCTTCTCATGGTTGACGTTACGCGACCAGCAAAGAACGAAGCACCCAATGCTATTAGTGCAATAGGCGCCGCGGTATCAGCAATCATATCCATGCTCTCGATGATAAAAAAATCTGTATCGATCATGTGCGAGAGCTTAATTTGCGAAATGAGCGACCCCGTCAGCGCGGAAATGATCAATGGATTTTTGAACACGACCAGCAGGGCTTTCTTTAGAAATGCGCTCAAAGATCCAATTTGCGAAAAAGAGGAAATCTCCATGACAAATACCGCAATGCTAGTAAGAACAACGGACTGAAAAATAATTATTGGCACAACCAAAGCCGAATCACCCAACAGCAATATGAAGATAGGCACTGCCAAAAAAGCAGTATTGGTTTGCCCAACAGCAATAAAATTTAAACCCACCTCCACCAGACTTTTCCTCAGGCAAACTTTATACACGATATAAATCATGATCCACAATACAAAGATACCCAAACCATACGCCTGGACATAAGCATCTACATTGACGTCTGGCGTGTAGTCGGACCTCAGCGTCGTCAAAAAAATCTCTACGGGGAGCGCAACATAAAAAACATAGTCACTCAGTACTTCATCAGCACCGCGACGCACGAGACCAGCAAACGAAAGCAAACAACCTAACAATATCAAAACAAATATTGACAACGTTGAGCTCAGCGACAACATCAACATAAGTAGTCCACCCTGCCGTTCAGCAACAGCCAAACGAACGAACACACCCAAAAGCCATCATTCTTCCGATAACTTACAAAGCAATAGACGCGACAAGATCATGCTTGTGCGAAACACCTAAAAGTTTTCCCTTGTGGTCAACGACCAAAATTGCAGACACCTCAATACCTATACAGTCTGCAATCAGCTCGCTCTCATGCACGCATCTTAAATTAACCTCCATAACATCCGAAATTTTAAGACCAGCAACACTATCATTCCCCTTGAACACTCGAACCATATCTCCATCTGTAAACACTCCCAAAGGCCGAGAGAAGGTATCTACCACGACGACAAATCCAAGGCGCTTATTCGCCATATAACTAACCGCATCCAAGAACAATGTATCAGGCGATAGCGCAGGGACTTTATCCCCCCTCACCATCACGTCACGAACTTTCACCGTCAGCACCTTGCCTAGATTTCCGGCGGGATGATTCCTTGAGAACTCTTCCTTCGTGAAGCGCTTGATTTTCATCAGCACCATAGCAATGGCATCTCCGACACCTAATGTGGCGCTAGAACTCACGGTTGGCGCAAGATTATACGGACAGGCTTCCCTATCAACTTTCAACGCCACATGCGCATTTGTTTTACATGCCAATTCCGAGTTTGAAAAATTTGTCAACGCTACGGTATTCACACCCAGATCATGAAGATATGGAAGCAGAGACAAAACCTCCTCACTTCTACCGCTATAGGATATTAGTACTGCGAGGTCATGCGCCGTAATCATGCCCAAGTCCCCATGCTTAGCCTCGGATGGGTGTATAAAAAAGCTCGGTGTCCCCGTAGATGCTAGACTTGCCGCAATTTTCTTACCGACATGGCCACTTTTTCCAACACCAAAAATCACCACGTGTCCCTTGCAGGCCAATATAAGTCGAACCACATCGACAAAACCGTTACCCTCCAACTCATCGGAAAGTTTTATCAATGCCCGACCCTCACTGATTAACACCTCTCTCCCCAAGGTTAGTAGATGCCTGTCAGACCCCATTTCTGACAACGATTTATCATTCATGGATTCTTATCTCCTTACGGTCGACATTTGGATCATTGACCAACAGTGCGCCATCCCTGTAATGACTTCTTCGATAAAATGTCACGAAAAGACTATTTCTCTCATAAGAAACACTGGGATGGTGTGTAGCGCCATGCCAGCTATCGTCTGATCTCAAAAAAGCAAACGCTACATTAGGCTCATAAGGAATTCTTCTGAATTCTTCAAAGCCGCCTTCACTTTTTACAAACAGACCAAGCCCTGATTCTTTATAATCCGCACTTTCTGGCAAATACCATCCAAATGTCATTGCCTTTTCAACAATATCCGTATGCGGAGGCAAATCAAAACCGGCAAAATCTTTATACAAATGCGGATAAGGTGTCACATCAAGATCAGAGCCAAACTTTCCCAGCAAAAGACGCTTGAATGGTTCACTGCAAAGAAGCTCAACAACATCAATAGCAACTTTGGACCTCGAAAAAACCTTACCAAGATCAATCGAAATTCCTTCTAGAGACAAAGGCAATTCAAAACGCGTCGAACTCCCATTTTTCAAGGTGCTTTTATGCATCAACGGCTTGTATAAATCCAACGCTGGCAAGCTGGAGATAAACTCCCTGTACAACTCTGCTGGAACAAAGTCCTTTACTTCAAAAAAACTGAACGGATCACTCACCAGTTCTGCGCCTGTTACTTTTTGAGAAACATACTCCATGAGTCCGGACACACCCACCTCCATACGGCTTTTTCGAGATCCATCTCAACCTGAATGAAACATTTAACCACCCGTATCTTTTATAGGCTTCGCCCTCACACCCAGCAACGGAATTCTTGTAGTTAAATTCCCAAAACATCGAAGGAAGCTTCTTACACTCAATTTGTTTTAGTAGGAATCAAGTCGCGGGCCGGGTTATTATTTTTTCAAGATCAATGCCCTACGCTGTTTATCGATACCCATCGGTATTTAGGAAAAGGACTTTTATGAAACGCACCCTCATCGCCTTCCTCTCATTGATCGTCACCACGATCATCGTCGCGGGCGGCTATCTCTACAGCAAGCAGCCCACCCGCCAAGGCACGATGCAGGTGCAAGGGCTGCTGGGCTCGGTGACGGTGCGCTACGACGAACGCGGTGAGCCGCATATTCGCGCCGAGAACGAAGCCGCCCTGCACCGCGCCCTCGGTTATGTCCATGCCCAGGACCGGCTGTTCCAGATGGAGATCATGCGCCGCCTCGCCCGGGGCGAGCTGGCCGAGGTGCGGGGGCCGAAGCTGCTGGACACCGACAAGCTGATGCGCAGCCTGCGTATCCGCGAGCGTGCCGCGACCTACATCACCGAGCAGGACCCGCAATCCCCGGCCTGGGTCGCCATGCAGGCTTACCTGGACGGGATCAACGCCTACCAGGACAGCCACACCCGTCCCGTGGAGTTCGACGTGCTGGGCATTCCCAAGCGCCCGTTCACCGTCGAAGACACCGTGAGCATCACCGGCTACATGGCCTACAGCTTCGCCGCGGCCTTTCGCACCGAACCCCTGCTGACCTATGTGCGCGATGTGCTGGGTGCCAACTACCTGAATATTTTCGACCTCGACTGGCAGCCCCAGGGCGTGCTGGCTGAAGGACGCAAGGCTGGCCTGCCCCTGGCCGCCGCCGACTGGAAAGACCTCAACGCCCTGGCCCGCCTGAGCGAGCAAGCCCTGGCCGACAATGGCTTGCCGCAGTTCGAAGGCAGTAACGCCTGGGCGGTCGCCGGCAGCCGTACCCGCCGCGGCAAGCCGTTGCTGGCGGGCGACCCGCACATTCGTTTTTCCACGCCGTCGGTGTGGTACGAGGCACACTTGTCGGCTCCCGGCTTCGAGCTCTACGGGCATTACCAGGCACTGATGCCGTTTGCGACGCTGGGCATGAACAAGGATTTCGGCTGGAGCGTCACCATGTTCCAGAACGACGACCTGGACCTGATCGCCGAGAAGGTCAACCCGGACAATCCCGAGCAGGTCTGGTATCGCGATAAATGGGTGGACATGACCCGCAGCGAGCAGCAGATCGCGGTCAAGGGCCAGGCGCCGGTGACGCTGGTGCTGCGCCAGTCGCCCCACGGTCCGATCGTCAACGATGCCCTCGGCGCCAACGCCGGCAAGACCCCGGTCGCCATGTGGAGGGGGTTCCTGGAAAGTCGCAATCCGATCCTCGACGCCTTCTACCAGCTCAACCGCGCCGACACCCTCGCCAAGGCCCGCGGCGCTTCGGCCAAGATCCACGCACCGGGGCTGAACGGGGTCTGGGCCAATGCCATGGGGGATATCGGCTGGTGGGCCGCCGCGCAATTGCCCAAGCGCCCCGCCGGCGTGAAGCCAGGCTTCATTCTCGATGGCAGCAGCCCGGAGGCGGAAAAGGAAGGTTTTTATCCGTTCAGCAGCAACCCGCAGGAAGAAAATCCGGCGCGGGGTTACATCGTCTCGGCCAATTTCCAACCGGTGCCGGCCAGCGGCATCGAGATCCCCGGCTACTACAACCTTGCCGACCGTGGCCAGCAACTCAACCACCAGCTCAGCGACAAGCAGGCGAAGTGGGATCTGGAAAGCACCCAGAAACTGCAGTTGGGCACCACCACCGCCTACGGCCCTCGCCTACTTGCGCCGCTGTTGCCGGTGCTGCGTGAGGTGGTCAGTGACCCGCAGCAACGCAAATGGGTGGAACAATTGGCCCAATGGCCGGGCGATTACCCCCTGGACTCCATCAGCGCCACGCTGTTCAACCAGTTCCTGTTCAACCTGGCCGATGCCGCCCTGCACGATGAACTGGGCGACGGGTTCTTCGAAACGGCCCTGTCGACCCGGGTGATCGACGCGGCCCTGCCACGCCTGGCAGCCTCCGAAGACTCACCGTGGTGGGATGACCGCACGACACTCGGCACCGAGACCCGTGCCGACACCGTTAAAAAGGCCTGGGACAAGAGCCTCGCCCATCTGAAGGCCACCCTCGGCGAAGACGCCACGCAATGGCAATGGGGCAAGGCCCACACCCTGACCCACGGCCACCCGCTGGGCCTGCAAAAGCCGCTGGACCGGATCTTCAACGTTGGCCCGTTCGCCGCGCCCGGCACCCATGAAGTGCCCAACAATCTCTCCGCCCGGATCGGCCCGGCGCCGTGGCCGGTGACCTACGGGCCTTCGACTCGGCGCATCATCGACTTCGCCGACCCGGGCCACAGTGTCACCATCAATCCCGTTGGCCAGAGCGGCGTGCCGGTCGACAAGCATTACGAGGATCAGGCCGAGGCGTACATCGAGGGGCTGTATCACCAGGCGCACCTGGCAGAGGAGGAAGTGACGGCCAACACCCATGGCACCTTGAAGCTGTTGCCGGCCCGGGCGCCCTGAATCGGGCGTGCAGGACTTTTTTATCGTTAACCGGGCTTGATCGTCATGGATGGTCAAGACTACAAGGGCACACTTGCCCGCCTCTTCCACAGGAGTCAACGCTATGTTCAATACCTGGTCCGAGCTGCTGCCCACCATCAAGAGCGCCTTTGGTGCCCTGGGCAAAAGCAATCCGAAGATGGTCAAGGCCTACATGGCCCTGGACGAAGCCGCGGCCGAGAACAATGTGCTCGATGCCAAGACCCGGGAACTGATCTCCATCGCCGTGGCCATCACCACCCGCTGTGACGGCTGCATCGGCGTACACACCGACGCCGCCATCAAGGCCGGCGCCACCCGCGAAGAAATCGCCGCCACCCTGGCCACCGCGGTGTCCCTGAACGCGGGCGCGGCGTACATCTACTCGCTGCGAGCGCTGGAGGCTCATGACGCGTTGAAGAAGTGACGGGCGAATAACCGCACAGTCCGCTATCGTCGGATCGCCGCCCGGAGCAAGCTCGCTCCCACAAGGGATCTGTGTTCGATCCACGGTTCTGCAAGCGACAAAAAACACCTGTGGGAGCGAGCTTGCTCGCGAAAGCGGTGTATCAGCCAACATAAGTGTTGAATGTACTGCCGTCTTCGCGAGCAGGCTCGCTCCCACAATGGGAACTGCGTTCGACCACGGTTTGCAGGCGACAAAAAACACCTGTGGGAGCGAGCTTGCTCGCGATGGCGGTGTATCAGCCAACATAAGTGTTGAATGTACTGCCGTCTTCGCGAGCAGGCTCGCTCCCACAAGGGGAACTGCGTTTGACCATGGATTTGCAGGCGACAAAAACACCTGTGGGAGCGAGCCTGCTCGCGATGGCGATCTGACATTCAGCATCTTCGCTGGCTGTCACACCGCTTTCGCGAGCAGGCTCGCTCCCACATGCAGGCCCAGCGTCGGGTCAGACCGGCGCGGTCTCGGCCCGGCGGACTTCCGGTTGTTTCCAGGAATCGGCGGCGCTTTCTTCGATGGCTTGCTGGATCGCGCGCTTGCGATTTTCTTCGGCGCGGCGGCTGAAGTACCAGACCAGGAAGGTCACCAGCGACACCGCCAGCAGGATCAGGCTCGCCACGGCGTTGATTTCCGGTTTCACCCCCAAGCGCACGGCCGAGAACACTTCCATCGGCAAGGTCGTCGAACCAGGACCGGAAACGAAGCTCGCCAGCACCAGGGCGTCCAGGGACAACGCAAAGGACATCATGCCCCCCGCCGCCAGTGACGGCGCGATCATCGGGATGGTGATCAGGAAGAATACCTTCCACGGCCGCGCACCGAGGTCCATGGCCGCCGCTTCGATGGACAGGTCCAGCTCACGCAAGCGTGCCGCAACCACCACCGCCACATAGGCCGCGCAGAACGTGGTGTGGGCGATCCAGATCGTGACAATGCCACGCTCCTGGGGCCAGCCGATCATCTGCGCCATGGCCACGAACAGCAGCAACAGCGACAGGCCGGTGATCACTTCCGGCATCACCAGCGGCGCGGTGACCAGGCCGCCGAACAGCGTGCGGCCCTTGAAGTGGGTGATGCGGGTCAGCACGAAGGCCGCCAGCGTCCCCAGGGCCACCGCGGCAATCGCCGTGTAGCAGGCGATTTCCAGCGAGCGCATTACCGAGCCCATCAACTGGCTGTTGTCCAGCAGACCGACGTACCACTTGACCGACCAGCCGCCCCACACCGTCACCAGTTTCGAGGCGTTGAACGAGTAGATCACCAAAATCAGCATCGGCGCGTAGATGAACAGCAAACCCAGCACCAGCATCAGGCTTGAAAAACTGAAGCGCTTCATTCCTTGCCCTCCATTTCTTTGGCCTGACTGCGGTTGAACAGGATGATGGGCACGATCAGGATCGCCAGCATCACCACCGCCAGGGCGGACGCCACCGGCCAGTCTCGGTGATTGAAGAATTCCTGCCACAGCACTTTGCCGCTCATCAGGGTTTCCGGGCCACCCAGCAGTTCCGGGATCACGAACTCACCCACCACGGGGATGAACACCAGCATGCAGCCTGCGATGATGCCGTTCTTGGACAGCGGCACGGTGATTTTCCAGAAGCTGTTGAAGGTGCTCGAACCCAGGTCGGAGGCGGCCTCCAGCAGGCTTTGGTCGTGTTTGACCAGGTTGGCGTACAACGGCAGGATCATGAACGGCAGATAGGAGTAGACGACCCCGATATACACCGCCAGGTTGGTGTTGAGGAACTGCAGAGGCTCGCTGATCCAACCCATGCTCATCAGAAAGCCGTTGAGCAAGCCGTTGTTGCTGAGGATGCCCATCCACGCATAGACGCGGATCAGGATCGCGGTCCAGGTCGGCATCATGATCAGCAGCACCAGCACCGTCTGCATCTCTTTGCGGGCATTGGCGATGCCGTAGGCCATCGGGTAACCGATCAGCAGGCACAGGACCGTGCTGATCAAGGCCATCTTCAGCGAGCCGAGGTAGGCGGCGATGTACAACTCGTCCTCGCTCAGCATCACGTAGTTGGCGAGGTTGAGCAGCACCTGCAGCTTCTGGTCGACGTAGCTGTAGATCTCGGTGTAGGGCGGAATGGCCACGTCGGCTTCGGCGAAGCTGATCTTCAGGACGATGAAGAACGGCAGCATGAAGAACAGGAACAGCCAGATGAAAGGCACCCCGATGACCAGTTGGCGGCCACCGGGCGTTATTCGATCGAGTCGGCGTTTGAGTTTGCGCATGTTCATGAGCGAAGCACCACGCCGCTGTCGTCTTCCCACCAGACGAACACCTGGTCGCCCCAGGTCGGGCGCTGGCCACGGCGTTCGGCGTTGGCGACGAAGGATTGCACGAGCTTGCCGCTCGGCAGCTCGACATAGAACACCGAGTGACCGCCCAAATAGGCGATGTCATGGACCTTGCCGCTGGACCAGTTGTGCTCGCAGGTCGGCTGCTCGGAGGTGACCAGCAGTTTTTCCGGGCGAATGGCGTAGGTCACGGACTTGTCCTGCACCGAGGTGCTGATGCCGTGGCCCACGTAGATGTTGCGGTCCAGGTCCTTGCAGGTCAGCACCGCATGGCCTTCGGCGTCGTCCACCACTTCGGTCTCGAAGATGTTGACGTTGCCGATGAACTCGCAGACCAGCCGGCTGGTCGGGGTTTCGTAGATGTCGATCGGGCTGCCGATCTGGGCGATCCAGCCCAAGTGCATGATCGCAATGCGCTCGGCCATGGTCATGGCCTCTTCCTGGTCGTGGGTCACCATGACGCAGGTCACGCCGACCCGCTCGATGATCTCCACCAACTCAAGCTGCATTTGCGAACGCAGCTTCTTGTCCAGGGCGCCCATCGGCTCGTCGAGCAGCAACAGCTTGGGCCGCTTGGCCAGGGAACGGGCCAAGGCCACCCGCTGGCGCTGGCCGCCGGACAGTTGGTGCGGCTTGCGCTTGGCGTACTGGCTCATCTGCACCAGCTTGAGCATCTCCGCCACGCGGGCATCGATCTCGGCTTTCGGAATCTTGTCCTGTTGCAGGCCGAAGGCGATGTTCTGCGCCACGGTCATGTGGGGGAACAAGGCGTAGGACTGGAACATCATGTTGATCGGCCGCTCGTAGGGCGGCATGTCGGTGATGTCCACGCCGTCGAGGAAAATCCGCCCCTCGGTGGGCCGCTCGAAACCGGCCAGCATGCGCAGCAAAGTGGATTTGCCCGATCCCGAACCGCCGAGCAAGGCGAAGATCTCGCCTTTCTTGATTTCCAGGGACACATCGTCCACGGCAATCGTCTCGTCGAACTTCTTCGTGACCCGGTCGATTTTGACCAGCACCTGCTTGGGTGTCTGGTCGCCCTCGAGGGCTTTCTTATAGGCGCCGGAGGCAACTGCCATTTACGAAACTCCCACAGAATTTGCAGTTCGCCCCACGGAGGCGAACAAGAGTGTTGACGTTTATTTACCCGACTTGACCTTGGTCCAGCTGCGGGTCATGAGTCGTTGGATCTTGGGCGGCAACTCGGAGTTGACGTAGAGCTTGTCGACGACCGCTTGCGGTGGATAAACCGCTTCATCGGTGCGTACTTTCTGGTCCATCAGTTCGCCAGCCTTGGGGTTCGGGTTGGCATAACCGACAACGTCGCTGACCTGGGCGATGACCTCAGGCTTGAGCACATAGTTGATGAAGGCATGGGCTTGCTTGACGTTGCCGGCATCACGGGGAATCGCCAGCATGTCGAACCAGAGGTTGCCGCCTTCCTTGGGAATCACGTAGGCGATGTCGACGCCCTTGCCGGCTTCGCTGGCACGATCGCGGGCCTGGAAGATGTCCCCGGAAAAACCGGCGGCCACGCAGATCTCGCCGTTGGCCAGGTCGGAGATGTATTTGGAGGAATTGAAGTAGGTCACGTAAGGCCGGATCTTGAGGAGTTGAGCCTCGGCCTTCTTGTAGTCTTCAGGGTCTTCGCTGTTGGGGTTCAAGCCCAGGTAGTTGAGCATCGCCGGGATCATCTCGTCACCCGACTCGAGGAACGAAACGCCGCAGCTGGACCGCTTCTTGATGTTTTCCGGTACGAACAGCATGGCCCACGAATCGATCTAGGCGACACCCAGGACTGCCTTGATTTTCTCGACGTTATAGCCGATGCCGTTGGTGCCCCACAGGTAAGGCACCGCGTACTGGTTGCCCGGGTCGTTCTTTTCCAGGCGCTTGAGCAGCACCGGGTCGAGGTTGGCGTAGTTGGGCAACTGCGTCTTGTCGAGCTTCTGGAACGCCCCGGCCTTGATCTGCTTGCCGAGGAAGTGGTTGGACGGCACGACCACGTCGTAACCGGTGCGCCCGGCCAGCAACTTGCCTTCCAGGGGTTCGTTGGAGTCAAACACGTCATACACCGGCTTGATGCCCGTGGCTTTTTCGAAATCCGCCAGGGTGGTCCCGCCGATGTAGTCCGACCAATTATAAATATGCACAGTGGAGGCAGCCTGGGCACTGACGGCGAGCGTCAGGCCGGCGCCCACCAGCAAGGCGTTGCGTAACAAAGAAAAGACTGGCACGTGGAGGTCCTCTTAAATAGTTGGGCCCAAGTTGCCCCCGTTACGTGACCCTTGCTGGGGCCCTGCAACAAAACCGGCGCGCAACTTACCCTCGATAAACCGATCCCGCAAAACTTTTAGTTATTTATGGGTTCCTGTTGCCGCCGCCGCGCTGGCCGCGACAACAGGAGGGTGCTTCAGGCCGGCTTATTTACCGGATTTGATCTTGGTCCAGCTGCGGGTCAGGATCCGCTGGGTCGCGGCTGGCAGGTCGGCGATGGCGTACAGCTTGGCCTTCACTTCGTCCGATGGATAGATGCTCGGGTCACCGGAGATTTCCTTGTCCACCAGAGCGGTGGCGGCCTTGTTGCCGTTAGGGAAACGCACGTTGTCGGTGATCTCCGCCATGACTTCCGGCTGCATGATGAAGTTCATCCACTTATAAGCGGCCTCGACGTTTTCGGCATCCTTGGGAATGGCGACCATGTCATAGAACGAACCGGCACCTTCCTTCGGAATGGTGTAGGCCACTTTCACTTTGCCGCCAGCTTCGGCAGCGCGGCTCTTGGATTGCTCGATATCACCCGAGTAACCCACGGCGACGCAGATGTTGCCGTTGGCCAGGTCGGAAATGTATTTGGACGAGTGGAAGTAACCGATCGATGGACGCAACTTGAGGAACAGCGCCTCGGCCTCGGCCAGTTGCTTCTTGTCTTGGCTGTCGGTCGGATAACCGAGGTAATGCAGGGCCACCGGAATCATTTCGGTTGGCGAATCGAGGAAGCTCACGCCGCAGCTCTTGAGCTTGGCGATGTTCTCGGGCTTGAGCAGGACGTCCCAGGAATCGATCTTGTCGACGCCCAATGCGGCCTTGACCTTCTCGGGGTTATAACCGATGCCGATGGTGCCCCACATGTAGGGGAAGGCATGTTTGTTGCCCTGGTCGCTGGCATCGCCGACGGCCTTGAGCAGGTCGGTGTCCAGGTTCTTCCAGTTCGGCAGCTTGGACTTGTCCAGCTCCTGGTAGACGCCGGCCTTGATCTGCTTGGCCAGGAAGTTGTTCGACGGCACCACGATGTCATAACCGGATTTGCCAGCCAGCAACTTGGCTTCCAGGGTTTCGTTGCTGTCGAACACGTCGTAGACGACTTTGATCCCCGTTTCCTTCTCGAACTTGGCAACGGTGTCCGGCGCAATGTAGTCGGACCAGTTATAGACGTGCAGCACTTTGTCGTCCGCCTGGACGGCGCCCGCCATCATGCCCATCAGGGACATGGCGAGGAGGGTCTTGCCAGCTATCTTCATACCTAATGTCTTCATGCCTAATGCCTTCATGAAAAAGTGCTCCAGTTATTCTTCTTAGCCACAGTTCAGTAGCCGGCTCTCTGGCAACTTGAACAGGCGGTAGTCTGGCAAGTTACAGGCCAGGCTTTCAACACAAGCCCAGCCTTTTGTTCACGCTGGGCGAGGCCCTCGCAGGCACCTCGCTCAGAGCCTAGCACTTAGCCTTGCAACGCACTGAGGGTCAGGTCCAGGCACTGCCGCGCCTTGGTCACCAACTCATCGATCTCGGCCTTGCTGATTACCAGCGGCGGCGCAATGATCATGGTGTCGCCCACCGCGCGCATGATCAGTCCGTTATCGAAGCAGAACTGCCGGCAGATCATGCCCACGCCCTTGCCTTCGTAGCGCTTGCGCGTGGCCTTGTCCTGGACCAGTTCGATCGCCCCCAGCAAACCGACCCCCCGTACTTCACCCACCAACGGATGATCGTTCAGTTCCCTTAAGCGTTGCTGCAAATAAGGTGCCGTTTCGCTGTAGACACGCTCGATGATCTTCTCGTCGCGCAGGATGCGGATGTTTTCCAGGGCCACCGCCGCGGCCACCGGGTGACCGGAGTAGGTAAAGCCGTGGTTGAAGTCGCCGCCTTCGTTGAGCACCGCGACCACGTCGTCGCGCACGATCAGCCCACCCATGGGGATGTAGCCGGACGTCAGGCCCTTGGCGATGGTCATCATGTGCGGTTTCAACCCGTAATGGTCGGTACCGAACCACTCACCGGTGCGGCCGAAGCCACAGATCACTTCGTCGGCCACGAACAGGATGTCGTACTTGGCGAGGATTTCCTTCATGCGGGGCCAGTAACTGTCCGGCGGCACGATCACGCCACCGGCGCCCTGGATCGGCTCGGCGATGAACGCACCGACGTTGTCCACGCCGATCTCCAGGATCATTTCTTCCAACTGGTTGGCCGCCCACACGCCGAACTCTTCGGGGCTCATGTCGCCGCCTTCACCGAACCAGTAAGGCTGGGCAATGTGGACAATGCCCGGGATCGGCAGGTCGCCCTGCTCGTGCATATAAGTCATGCCGCCCAGGCTCGCGCCCGCGACGGTCGAGCCGTGATAACCGTTCTTGCGGCTGATGATGACTTTTTTGTTTGGCTGGCCCTTGATCGCCCAATAGTGGCGGACCATACGCAGCATGGTGTCGTTGCCCTCGGAGCCGGAGCCGGTGAAGAACACGTGGTTCATGCCTTCAGGGGCGATGTCGGCGATGGCTTTGGACAGTTCCAGCACCGGCGGGTGGGCCGTCTGGAAGAACAGGTTGTAGTACGGCAGTTCGCGCATCTGTTGGCTGGCGGCATCGGCCAGCTCCTCGCGACCGTAACCGACGGCCACGCACCAGAGGCCAGCCATGCCGTCGAGGATCTTGTTGCCTTCACTGTCCCAAAGGTAGACGCCCTTGGCGTGGGTGATGATGCGCGGGCCTTTCTCTTTGAGCTGCTTGAAGTCGCTGAACGGCGCCAGGTGATGATCGTTGCTCAGGGCCTGCCATTCACGGGTTTGCGGGTTATTGCGGGTCATGCGAATTCTCCTGTAATCGGTGAGGGCGAAGCTGCCTGAAGCAGCCCCGCCCGGCGCTTCAGACGGCAAAGAGCAGGAATTCCCGCTCCCACGAACTGATGACGCGCTTGAAGTTTTCATGCTCGGCCCGCTTGACCGCGACGTAGCCTGTGATGAATTTCTTGCCCAGGTATTTCTCGATAGTGGTGCTGTTTTCCATGCGTTCCAGGGCGTCTTCGATGGTCAACGGCAAACGCAGGTTGCGGCGTTCGTAGCCGCGGCCCACCACCGGCGCGCTCGGGCTGATGCCTTCGACCATGCCGATGAAGCCACACAGCAGGCTGGCGGCAATCGCCAGGTACGGGTGGGCGTCGGCGCCCGGCAAGCGGTTTTCCACCCGACGGTTCTGCGGCCCGGCATCTGGCACGCGCAGGCCCACGGTGCGGTTCTCTTCGCCCCACTCCTCGTTCACCGGCGCCGACGTATCCGGCAGGAAGCGGCGGAACGAGTTGACGTTGGGAGCGAACAGCGGCAACAGCTCGGGGATGAATTTCTGCAGGCCACCGATGTGGTGCAGGAACAGATCGCTCATGGTCCCGTCTTCATTGGAGAAGACGTTCTTGCCGGTTTCCTTGTCGATGATGCTCTGGTGCAGGTGCATCGCACTGCCCGGCTCGCCGGTCATGGGCTTGGCCATGAAGGTGGCGGCCACGTCGTGCTTGAGTGCCGCCTCGCGCATGGTGCGCTTGAACACCAGGATCTGGTCGGCCAGGGACAGGGCATCGCCGTGACGGAAGTTGATTTCCATCTGCGCCGTGCCGTCCTCGTGGATCAGGGTATCGAGGTCCAGCTCCTGCAATTCGCACCAGTCGTAGACGTCTTCGAACAGTGGGTCGAATTCGTTGGCCGCTTCGATCGAGAAGGACTGGCGACCGGTCTCCGGGCGGCCGGAGCGGCCAATGGGCGGCTGCAGCGGGAAGTCCGGGTCGTCGCTGCGCTTGGTCAGGTAGAACTCCATTTCCGGCGCGACGATGGGCTGCCAGCCTTTGTCGGCGTAGAGCTTGAGCACTTTCTTGAGCACGTTGCGCGGTGACAGCTCGATGGGGTTGCCCTGCTTGTCGTAGGCGTCGTGGATGACCTGGGCGGTGGGCTCGATGGCCCAAGGCACAAGGAACACGGCGTTCTCGTCCGGGCGGCAGATCATGTCGATATCAGCCGGGTCGAGCAGTTCGTAATAGATGTCGTCTTCGACATAGTCGCCCGTCACGGTCTGGAGCAGCACGCTCTCGGGCAGGCGCATGCCTTTTTCGGCGATGAACTTGTTGGTCGGCGAGATCTTGCCCCGGGTGATACCGGTCAGGTCGCCAATCATGCATTCGACTTCTGTGATCTTGTGGTCTTTCAACCAATCGGTGAGCTGGTCGAGGTTGTTACTCATAAATGCCTCTAGGCGTGAGTTTCCTGACTGCTATTAATCGTCAGGCGTTGTTTGACGCATCCGCGTCGCGTTGTGTTGCCCTTGCTCGGCAGGCATCGCCAAATGCCTGGAAAATCGCAAGGTAGTACGGGTTAGAGCTTACCTCCCATTCGGGGTGCCATTGCACACCTAAAGCAAAAGCCTTGCCTTCTGACACCGAAACCGCCTCGATCAAGCCATCCGGCGCCACTGCTTCGGCCCGCAGCCCTGGCGCCAGGCGCTCGATACCCTGGCTGTGGATCGAGTTGACCTCTATCGATTGAGGCAATCCCAGGCCTGCCAGTACACCGCCGGGCTGGATATGCACGGCATGGGCAGGACCGTATTGGACCTCCACCGCTTGAGTCTCGTCTTCACGATGATCGATGAAGGTTCCGACTTCATGAACTTTCTGATGCAGGCTGCCGCCAAAGGCTACGTTCATCTCCTGGAAACCACGGCAAATGCCCAGCACCGGGATGCCCGCCTCGACAGCGGCGCGGATCAGCGGCAGGGTAGTGGCGTCCCGTGCAGGATCATGGGCAGTGCCTGGCGCACTGGCTGGGCCCTGGTAGTGAAAAGGTTCTACATTGGAAGGAGAGCCGGTAAAGAGAATACCGTCCAGGGCGTCCAGAATATCGGACGGTTGGAACAGATCCGCCAAGGACGGAAGCAGCACTGGCAAGCCCTTGGCGGCTGTCGCGACAGCCCGGGAATATTTATCGCCACTGGTGTGATAAGCATGCAGACCGATCTGCTTGGAGCAGGTGGTGACGCCGATTAACGGCAGGCGAGACATGAAGCACCCCGGTATTATTGCTGTTATGGGTTTGAATCGAGCTTAGCCTTGTTCATTTTTTTACACAACACCCCCGTAAAAAATACAACACGGCCCGCTCAAGCCTGCGGGCGCCAAGGCCCCTAAAGGGAAAAAAACGCCTTAAATTGCCCCAAAAAAGCCTCGCAGGTGCTTTTTTAGGGCAAAAAAGGCCCTGCTTGACTTCGGCATGCCGTTCGGGTTGACTGGCTTTCGAAGAGATCAATGATTGATATTTTTAACAACAAAGGTGTTGCATCATGTCGGTACCCCCGCGTGCCGTTCAGCTTAACGAAGCGAACGCGTTCCTTAAGGAACATCCTGAGGTTCTGTACGTTGACCTTCTGATTGCGGATATGAATGGTGTGGTGCGCGGCAAGCGCATAGAACGCACCAGCCTCCACAAGGTTTACGAGAAAGGCATCAACCTGCCGGCCTCTCTATTTGCTCTGGATATCAATGGCTCTACGGTGGAAAGCACCGGCCTGGGCCTGGACATCGGTGATGCCGACCGGATCTGCTATCCAATCCCTGACACCCTGTGCAATGAGCCTTGGCAGAAGCGCCCTACCGCGCAACTGTTGATGACCATGCACGAACTCGAAGGCGAACCTTTCTTCGCCGACCCGCGTGAAGTCCTGCGCCAGGTCGTGACCAAGTTCGATGAACTGGGCCTGACCATCTGCGCCGCATTCGAGCTGGAGTTCTACCTGATCGACCAGGAGAACGTGAATGGACGCCCACAACCGCCCCGCTCGCCGATTTCCGGCAAACGCCCGCATTCGCCCCAGGTCTACCTGCTCGATGACCTCGACGAATACGTCGATTGCCTCCAGGACATTCTGGAAGGGGCCAAGGAGCAAGGCATTCCCGCCGACGCCATCGTCAAGGAAAGTGCCCCGGCGCAGTTCGAAGTGAACCTGCACCACGTGGCCGATCCGATCAAGGCGTGCGACTACGCGGTCCTGCTCAAGCGCCTGATCAAGAACATCGCCTACGACCATGAAATGGACACCACCTTCATGGCCAAGCCGTATCCGGGCCAGGCAGGCAATGGTTTGCACGTCCACATTTCGATTCTGGATAAAGACGGCAAGAATATCTTTGCCAGCGAGGATCCCGAGCAGAACGCCGCACTGCGTCACGCGATCGGCGGTGTGCTCGAGCCCCTGCCCGCGCAGATGGCTTTCCTCTGCCCGAACGTCAACTCCTACCGTCGTTTCGGCGCACAGTTCTACGTGCCGAACTCGCCGACCTGGGGCCTGGACAACCGCACCGTGGCCTTGCGCGTACCCACCGGCTCGGCCGATGCCGTACGCCTGGAACACCGCGTCGCCGGCGCCGATGCCAACCCCTACCTGCTGATGGCCGCCGTGCTGGCGGGCGTGCACCATGGCCTGGTCAACAAGATCGCGCCCGGTGCGCCGGTGGAAGGCAACAGCTACGAGCAGAACGAGCAAAGCCTGCCGAACAACTTGCGCGATGCCCTGCGTGAGCTGGACGACAGCGAAGTCATGGCCAAGTACATCGACCCGAAATACATCGATATCTTTGTGGCCTGCAAGGAAAGCGAGCTGGAGGAGTTCGAACACTCCATCTCCGACCTTGAGTACAACTGGTACCTGCATACCGTGTAAGCGGTTGCGGTCAAAAAGAAACGCCGCAGGCCTTATGGCCTGCGGCGTTTTTTTATGTCTGCCGCCGAACATTGTGGCGAGGGAGCTTGCTCCCGCTGGGCTGCGCAGCAGCCCCAAAAATGCTGAAGCGGTCAACCTGAACCACGGCGGCGGCTGGTTTCGGGGCTGCTTCGCAGCCCCACCCGCCCCCGCAACCTACCCCCACCACGTGCTCCGGGCGCGGTCGCCCCTGTCGCCGCCCCCGAGCCAGGC